>JBBRHK010000431.1:0-1542 GCA_038222815.1 Chitinophagales bacterium | reverse complement strand
TCTTAAAAACTTTCTTTATAAGATATGTAGTTGTGATCCTAGCTGGACTGCTGAACATTTTATTACAGAGACCGTTCAAAAACTAAAAGAACAAATCGGCGATAAAAAAGTCGTAATGGGATTGAGTGGCGGTGTAGATAGCACGGTGGCAGCTACCTTAATTCATAAAGCAATTGGTAAAAATTTATTTGGAATTTTTGTTGATAATGGTTTGCTCAGGAAAAATGAATTTGAAGATGTTTTATCTACTTACAAGGAAATAGGTCTAAATGTAAAAGGCGTAAATGCCCGTCAACATTTTTATGAAAAACTAAAAGACATTTCAGACCCTGAATTGAAAAGAAAGGCAATAGGCGTCGGCTTTATAGAAATCTTTGACGAAGAAGCAAAATTGCTGACCGACATCAGTTTTCTAGGGCAAGGCACTATTTACCCAGATGTGATAGAAAGCGCCTCAGTACACGGACCAAGTGTAACTATTAAGAGTCATCATAATGTAGGCGGGTTACCAGAAACTATGAAGTTGAAATTGGTAGAGCCTTTACGCTCATTATTTAAAGACGAAGTAAGAGCTATAGGAAGAGAGATGGGCATCTCTGATAATTTACTCAACAGGCATCCTTTTCCAGGACCTGGACTAGGTATTAGGATTCTTGGAGATATTACAGAAGAAAAAGTTATTTTATTGCAGGAAGCAGATCATGTTTTTACTAGTCTGCTAAAAAAACATCAACTTTACGGTAGCATCTGGCAAGCAGGTGCAATGTTACTTCCTGTGAAAACAGTAGGTGTAATGGGTGATGAAAGAACATACGAGTATACTGTTGCATTGAGAGCAGTAACTTCTGTAGACGGGATGACGGCGGATTGGGCTCATTTACCCTACGATTTCCTAGGAATAGTAAGTAATGAAATAATAAATAACGTAAAAGGCATTAACAGAGTGGTTTACGATATAAGTAGCAAGCCACCAGCCACTATAGAGTGGGAATAAAAAAAAATAGATGAACAAAAAAAATCTTTTAGTTGTAGTATTCTTGTTGGGTTTATTTAGTGGCAATCAAGCTTTAGGTCAAACTAAAGGAATGGGTTTCTCTAATGCTAAAACTTATAAGGTGGCCATCATTGCGCCATTATATTTAGACTCTGTGTTTTCTGGAGATTTTTACAAATATGGTAAAGGCTTTCCTTCTTTTGCTATGGCAGGATTTGATTTCGTACAAGGTGCAAGTATGGCTGTACAAGACTTTACAGCAGACTCTATAGAAGTGGAAGCGAAAGTATTTGATTCAAAAGCATCAGTTTTTCCATTAAGTAATATGATAAGCAATGGCGACTTAGATGATATGAAACTAATCATTGGTTCTGTAAAAGATCAAGACTACACTATGCTAGCAAAATTTGCAGCAGCGAAAAAAATACCCTTTATATCTGCTACTTACCCTAATGATGGTGGTATTAAAAACGACCCTTTTTTAATCATCCAGAATTCTACGCTTCAATCTCATTGCGAGAGTATTTTTACACATCTTCTTACAAATT
>JBBRHK010000430.1:0-1548 GCA_038222815.1 Chitinophagales bacterium | reverse complement strand
TCTAGTTACTTCTTTGTCATAAAATTTTGCCGCGACATATACTTTGCCATCATTGGTGAGGTCTTGGTCATATATACCTACAAACTTTTGATTAAATGGAAGCTCCACATCTCTTTTCCAAAGGCTTTTTAGATTATTGTCAAAAACACCCAAGAAAAATTTTTCATTTTCTTTCTTTCTATAAGGAGGCTTTACAAATAATAAAACCTTACTACTATCTTCCGAAATCTTAAAAGATGGCTCCGCTTGGTCACCTCTATTGTCGGATTCAAAAGAACCTAATGCTATTTGAGCATCAGTACGCAATGTTTTTTCATTTATCCTTAGTGCATTTACCGAAGTCTGCTTTGCATCCTTGTCATACAACTGGTAAAGAAAGAACACATTCGTTCCAAATCTTTCAAACCCCATGGCAGAATAGCGACTTGCATCTATTTCTAGGTCAGACTCCTTGATAACATCCATATTCTTGCTTACGAGAACCAACGATAATCTAGGAGGCTTAGCAGCGCCAAACATCCCGCCGCTAGCAGTAGATTTGAGTACTATAAACGTACCGTTATCTAATTGTACTGCATCATCAAAATCATATTTTAGTTTGGCATTATCTGACCAAGCGAGGGAAAACTTTTGTGCAAAAAGGTCACTTATAAAAACTTGGGTAAATAATAACGAAACAAGGAGTAGGAAGCTTTTCATAATAAGTTATATAAAATTAGGTCGCAAATATAAACAGCTTTGTAGCCAAATAATTAGAATACTAGAATTATAACAATAGTGTACCTTTTGCAATAAAAAGTTTTGTATAAAATCGTCGTTACCAGCTATTAGAAACTACTTGTAAACAACTACTTTTGCAGCAATGGAGCACGAAAAAATATTAATCCTCGATTTTGGGAGTCAATACACCCAGCTGATTGCCAGAGCGGTAAGAGAAGCGAATGTGTTTTGTGAAATTATACCCTTCAATAAACAAATTGACCATTCTCAGAATATAAAGGGCATTATCTTATCTGGCTCTCCTTGCTCGGTAAATGAAGAAAATGCGCCCAGTGTTGCCATTGAGCCACTAGCAAGACTTTATCCTATATTAGGCATCTGCTACGGTGCACAATTAATGGTAAAAAACAATGCTGGTGTAGTAGCTAAAAGCGATAAAAGAGAATATGGCAGAGCCGTATTTTTAACCCAGGCAGAAGATGAAATTCTTAGCGGCGTAGCAAAAAGCTCGAATGTATGGATGAGCCATAGCGATACCGTAAAGACATTACCAGAAAATACTGTATTACTAGGAACTACCGAAAATATTCCGGTAGCGGCTTATAGAATTAACAGAGACGAGTTACAACCAATGTATGGCTTGCAATTCCACCCGGAGGTATATCATTCTGACCAAGGAAAAATAATTCTTAAAAACTTTCTTTATAAGATATGTAGTTGTGATCCTAGCTGGACTGCTGAACATTTTATTACAGAGACCGTTCAAAAACTAAAAGAACAAATCGGCGATAAAAAAGTCGTAATGGGATTGAGTGGCGGTGTAGATAG
>JBBRHK010000429.1:0-1571 GCA_038222815.1 Chitinophagales bacterium | reverse complement strand
CCCGGCTTCCTTTTTCTTATCAGCGGCTACATCCTTCATTCCAGCCATTACTGATTTCAAAATACCCTTAGTTCCAAGGTACTTTATACGGATAAACTCCAACTCGCTGGCATTGGCTGCCTTTTCTTGCTCCACTTCTTGTTTTATGTCTTGAATTTGCTTCAATAAATTCTCCATACGGCAAAGTTAAGGTTGCTAGGCTAGAACTTTAAAACTTATGTAAATGTCTTAAACAGTAGGAATTCTATATTAATTAACAATGCAGAAAATTGAAATGCTATACCGGCATCATAGATTTATGTCTTAAATCAAAAACTTATATGTCTACGGCAAATGATGGGGGATTTCAAAGCGCTACACTTTTGAAATACTCTTTGCTCACAGTACTGCTTAGTACTGTTTATGTGTACCAAATAAAACCTTTTAAACAAACAAAACCATCGGAAGAAAACACGACGGTTGAAAATTTGCCTCCTCCGGTAGACATCCCTGTTGTAACGAAGAAGAAGAAAAAAACAATTTACCTCAGCTTTGATGATGGGCCTAATGCAGGAACAAGAAAAGTAATGGATATTTTGAAAGCAGAAAATATTCCTGCTACGCTTTTTATAATTGGGCAGCACGTTACTGGCAGTAAATTGCAAAAAGATATTTATGATAGCCTTTTATTATCAACACAAATAGAACTGGCCAACCATAGTTTTACCCACGCCCATAATGCTTATACCAAATTCTATAATCAGCCAGACTCTGTGGTAGTTGATTTTAAGAAATGTGCAGATAGCTTTAGATTAAAAAATAATATTGCAAGAACACCAGGGCGCAATATTTGGCGTACGGCAACTATTAGCAGTACCGACCTCAAAACGAGTAGCAGTGCAGCAGACAGCCTGCAACAAAACAATTTCACATTAGTAGGATGGGATGTAGAATGGCATTTTACAAATGACCAGCGCCTTGTACAATCTGATTCTTTAATGATCACACAAATAGAGGAAGCCTTTAAAAAAGAAAAATCTAAAACCAAAGATGCGGTAGTGCTTTTAGCGCACGACAGAAGCTTTCTCTCTGCGGCAGATAGTAGCTCTTTGCACCAATTTATTAAGAAATTAAAGGCGACGGATGAATATAATTTTGAGCCAATAAGTAAGTATCCGAGGTTGGTGAATTGATTTTTTGATTTGGAGATTTAGAGATTTGGAGATTTGTTGATGGAGGTCAAAAGTCTTCTACTTCAAAGAATTTTCAACTTTCAATTGATTTCTTGAAATATGGAAGTACTGTAATTTGGTATTGTAGAGCAGTAACTTTTATTTTTTTAAAATCAAGCTAGCTCCAGGCAAGCTATCTCTGAGTTTTCCTTATCGTAAAGGAAATAAGAAATGACTTTTTCATTGGACAAGATTTTTTCACCAAGTTGTAGGGTAGTCTGATTGCCAATTTTTAATAGCACGATTTTAGGAGGCAAACCCCTTAATAAAGAAATATTAAGGAAATCTTTATCAAAAGTAAAATAGCAAAGCCATTTGCTTTTGCGTGCTCCCATATTTGCTCATCAGTACAATTTTGTA
>JBBRHK010000428.1:0-1657 GCA_038222815.1 Chitinophagales bacterium | reverse complement strand
CCTATGGTAATAATGTTCTAGTAAAAAGAGAAATGACCAATACCAAAAATCCATTTAGAGTTAATATACCACTCGGTGGAGATTATTGGCAAATGCTCTCTTTACCCATTGGTCACAAAGGCGATTATTGGATAGGCAGCGCAGAAAGCAGGAGCGATAGTAGCCAACCACTTGGAAGAATGATAGGAGACGGCGCACAAGGAACATTGACTTCCCCAGAATTTATTGTAACAACGAATTTTATAAGTTTTTTGGTAGGAGGCAGTAATGATGTAAATACTGCTAGTGTAGAATTGTTACAAGAGGAAGATCTATCTAAAGACGGAAAGGGAGGGGGTAATCCAAATGATTTGCAAACGATAAATAACAAGGCAATCTCAAAGTTTCCAAGATTTACTGGTACCGGGAGTAATGTAATGAGAAGAGTGTGGTGGAATGTCGGCTAAATAAAAGGTAAAAAAGTAAGAATAAAGATTACCGATAAAACAACAACTGGTAATATAAATGTGGACGATTTTATATTTCAAGATATAGCTCCAGATGTCAACTCAATTGCTATAAATTCAAAAATAAAAGTGCCGCAAGTTTTTCAAAAAGATGGCGTTTACTACGATTATGATTTTCCATTATGGGGTACTATTGATACGCATACCCACCCAGCAGCGCATCTTGGTTTTGGGAATCGCTTATTTCATGGAGAGTCAGCTGGAAGTGCAGAAAAAGCACTTGTCGATTGTGAAGTTAATCACGGCTCAGATATTAATCGTAGGCTAAGAAGTCCTAACGGTGAGGTAATAGGTGGTAATATTGCTCGAGGAGCAGTAGCTGGGGTTTTTGATGAAGGGCATAGGCTTGGCGTAATGGACCCTGGAAATACTTGGGGAAGTAACGAACAGACACTTGCCTACTGGCCTTTATACAGTACAAAGTTACATCAGCAAATGTGGAAAGATTGGCTTAGAAGATCCTTTGATGGTGGTGTAAGAATGATAGTAGCACTCACCGTGCACAGTCAACTTTTTGCTAGGATAAGCGAAGGCACAAGGCCAGACGACGATGCTACTGTTTCTGCTAAGCAAATTGACTACATTAAAAATGTATTGCAGCCAGATTGTAAAGAATGGATGGAAATAGCTTACAGTCCAATGGATATGCGTCGTATAATGCTTTCTGGAAAACTGGCAGTTATACTAGGTACAGAAATAGATAATATCGGAAATTTTGATGGTAAGAGAATACCGTCTGATACAGAAGTAAGAAACGCCATAAGAGAGCTTTATGCATCAGGCATTCGGTATATGTTCCCAGTACATTTAATAGATAATGGTTTTGGAGGTACAGCAGTGAAAAATGATATTTTTAATATCGCTACAAAGTTTAATACAGGAAGAGCATTGCAAGTAGAATTGCAACCTTATGGTAAAGGCTTTAGTGAGTTTAGATTAAAATCAAGGTGGGATGTTTTAAATATGCTTCCGCCTTTATTAACAGAGGTTAGTAATAAGGCGGCATCCTATGCAACCGCAACCGGAGAATTGATAGCCTTTCCGCCCACCTCTCCAGCAATGATGTCCATCATTCCTTTAGCTACAGGCGCAGCTGCAACTGGCATAGGTATGACAGCGCCACTGTTACCACTACTAGTTAGCGTAGGAGG
>JBBRHK010000427.1:0-1673 GCA_038222815.1 Chitinophagales bacterium | reverse complement strand
CGTTGAATAATTTCAATCCAAAAGACACCGCAATTGTTGATGAATCATTTAAAGCTATCGTAGGTACAATAAGCCCTTCAGATAGCACGGCTACAATAAAGCAAACCAGTTTTGACAATGATAAAATCACTTACGAGAGTAGTAGTAATAGCACAAATGCCGCTATCTTTAGTGAGGTGTACTATAAAGATTGGACAGCAACAATCGATGGTAAACCTGCACCAATATTCAAAGCAAACTATGTATTAAGAGGTCTCACAATACCTGCTGGTAAGCATACCATTGTGTTTGAATTTAAGCCAAAGGTTTTTACTACTAGTAAACTTATAAGTCAAGTAACAGGATGGGGATTAATAGGTTTAATATTATTCTGCATTTTTGCCGAGTGGAAAAATAGAAATAAAAAGCAAGTAAGCGCTTGATGGATAACGCAGATAAAGAAAATATAAAAGTCGTCATTATAGCCCCATACAACATCTACCCTACTGATAGTGGTGGTAAAAAGTATGTTGCACTTTTTTATAAATACCTGCGACAAATTTTATCTGTACAGGTATTTACTACCAATTTAAATGCAGAAGACAGCAGTGTACACGCTGTTTTGGGTACTTCAAGGCTTCGCTATTGCAACATATACTTGTATTGGAGAATAAAAAAGATAATAGAGAAGGAAAAAATAAGCCATCTAATATTAGAACACCCTTATTTTGGCTGGTTAGGTTGGTTGCTAAAAAAGAATATCGGCATTACATTAATTGTACAATCGCATAACATAGAGGCCATTCGTTTTAAAACATTGGGCAAGCCTTGGTGGCGAATTTTACAATCGTACGAGGGTTGGGTGCATAGTATAGCTGATATTAATTTCTTTATCACAGAAGAAGATAGACAATACGCCATCGAGAAGTATCAATTAGAATCAAATAGCTGTCATTGTATCACTTATGGCATTGAGCAAAGCGTACCACCTGCTTCACAAGAGAAACTAGTTGCCAAAAAGTGGCTGCAGGAAAAATATCAATTAAAAGAAGAGGAAAAAATAATTCTTTTTATTGGCAGCCTCGGCTATGCTCCAAATACGGAAGCGGTAAAATTTATTTGCGATAAAATTAATCCGATACTACTCTCCAATAAGGAATTTAATTATAAAATTTTTATTTGTGGTGCTGGTTTACCTTCTACCCTAGCAAGATTAAAAGAGAGCAAGAACATTGTGTTTACAGGCTTTGTACAAGATATAAATGTCTATTTTAAAGGAGCAGATATTTTCATTAATCCTATTATAAGTGGTGGTGGTATAAAGACAAAACTAGTAGAGGCTTTGGGAAATGACCTAATTTCAATAAGTACAGTAAATGGAGCAATTGGTGTAAATGAAAGTATTGCCAATAATAAACTCTTGGTTGTAGGTGATGGAAACTGGGAAGACTTTGCTGCTAAAATTGTGGCAGCACAAAGCCAATCTATTATTGGAAAAGAATTTTTTGAAAAATTCTATTGGGGATCAATCGTTGAGAATGC
Source organism: Chitinophagales bacterium (assembly GCA_038222815.1). GTDB lineage: Bacteria > Bacteroidota > Bacteroidia > Chitinophagales > Chitinophagaceae > Ferruginibacter. Next base: position 152 of record JBBRHK010000427.1, on the reverse strand, counting down.
CAAAGAAATTATTATCAATTAAAGTTATACTGAAAGAATCTTTTAATAAATTTAAGCGAGAACAGTCCTAGGGAAGATATTTAAGAAATCATCAAAAGAAAGGTAAAAATTCATTAGAAAGTAAATGCTCATTAAGAATGGTAGTAGGAAAT
>JBBRHK010000426.1:0-1690 GCA_038222815.1 Chitinophagales bacterium | reverse complement strand
CGCTTACGGTAAGATTAGTACTCTTACCAAAAAAATCTTCTTTGAAATTTATACTGCCATCTTCATTCTTTGCAGCAGTACCATCGAGTGGCAACGTAGTCACTTTAAACATCTCACCGGCACCTTCTGCATCACTACCTGTAATGATAGGCGTATGCAAATAGACAAATTCTTTCTCATTAAAAAATTGATGAATAGCAAACGCAAGGCTATGTCTTACTCTAAATATAGCTCCAAATGTGCTCGTGCGAAAACGTAAATGCGCTATTTCTCTGAGAAACTCAAGGCTATGTTTTTTTGGCTGCAAAGGAAATTTTTCTGCATCGCTATCTCCAATTATTTCTACTGAGGTAGCTTGCATTTCTACTTTTTGCCCTTTACCTTGAGAGGCCACAATTTGCCCAGTTGCTTTTATACAAGCACCGGTTGTTATCCGCTTAGATATATCATCTGGCAGCAAGCCAAGTGTGGCTACTACCTGTAAATTATTGATAGTACTGCCATCATTCAATGCTATAAACTGGCTATTCCTAAAAGTACGCACCCAGCCCATTACAGTGGTTTCATAGCTTACATCTTCAGATGCTAATATATTGCTGATTTTTTTCCTCTTATTATACATAGCGCAAAACTATTTGTATTTTTTTAGAGGGGCAAAAAATAGTGGGTAAAGAACAAAATTCTCAGCTAAAAATCTAGCGGCTTAGCAAAAGTAAGCGGCTGCCGCCTGTAAGCCTTTAAATATTTACCATTTTGAAAAGCAGGCTTCCACTTGGGAGAAGATCTTATAATGTCTAAAGAAAATTCATCTAAAATATATTCTACTGATTTTGATATGTACACATCTTCCACTGTTCCATCAGTATCTATTCTAAAATTTACATACACTGTCCCACCTTTGTAGGCTCTTTCTACAGCATCGCTTTTCAAAAGCCTTTTTACTAAATAATTTTTCCAAGCTTTTTGACCTCCTGGGTAGCTAGCTTCTCTTTCATCTCCAAAGCTAGTGGTATCCTTTTCTTTATCTAAATCTTCCACCTCAAAAATAGCATCGTTGATATAATTTATGGAACTCATTGTTTTGCCTGTATCATTATATATTTTCCAATTACCTTCCTTCTTATTATCAAAGTAACTACCTGCGACGGAAATTCTGCCATTTATGTGATATTCATAATAGCTTCCGTGCAGTACAGTCAATGCTTCGCTTTTATAATGGCGCACTTTTGTCAGTGGTGCATTTCTGACATAATCAAGGCGCTCAAAAAGGGTATCGTCGTATCGCTTTATTACAGCGAAGTCTGAGGCAATGCTAGGATCTTCTGTAACGGCTCCGCCAAGTGTGAACATTACTATATTAGTAATCTTCTGAGAATAGGAAGTATAAGCTGCAAAAGAAAGGATAGCGGCTAAAAGGTATTTTTTCATCCTGCAAGAATAAACTTTAATTGATTATTTCTTACAAAATTAGAAAAAATTAAATATAACAAAGAGGCCAGTAACTAAAAGCTACTGACCAATTAATAATCCTACAAAAAGAAGGTGTTCTTCAGTAGGTGCTCTGAGTTTTATTACTCAGATGGTTTATGGGGATAATTGGAAAAAACGGTTTTGATGTTATTTAGGCTTCCATACTTTTTGCTAGCTGTGGATTCTTTCTAATTATGTCGGCTTCAATTTTATTTATTAC
>JBBRHK010000425.1:0-1744 GCA_038222815.1 Chitinophagales bacterium | reverse complement strand
TTTTGTTACGGGTAGGAGGGGCTGCGTAAACTAAAGATGGAGTAAAAAAATGAAAAGTTTTTATCAACCAAAACTTCTGTTGTCTTGATTGTAATATTAATTGTAAAACATCTTATATTCGATTTTTATATACAGTAATGACTAGAACAGAATGAAAAACGCAATTAGAAATTTAGGAAGGAATCGTGTGGTGAGTAGCATCCTGACTTCCATCAGACTAAATAAGAGAAAAAGAAAGTACGGCGAGTATATAACTGACGAGAGATTAAACGGCAGGATAACCTATAAGGATATGATGTATGCTGGCGACTTATCTCACTATTTGAAGGTTGGTGATTCTGCGATGGACAATATAGAGCAAGCGCTGAGTGCAGCTGGCAGAACCTTTGATTCGCTGAATGAAGTGTTGGATATGCCTTGCGGGCACGGACGTGTGTTGAGATTGTTGGCCACAAAAGTCCCTGCAGAAAGAATTACTGCTTGCGAAATTGACTCTGATGGAATTGAATTTTGTAAAGCAGAGTTTGGTTGCAAAGCATTTCAGTCTTCCTATGATATTTCGGCTATTCAGTTTAAAGACACATTTTCGTTGATATGGGTGGGTTCTTTATTTACTCATTTAAACGAGGAGGCGTTTTCAAGCTTGTTGAAGTTATTATTCAATGCTCTTGAAAGTAATGGTGTTTTAGTTTTTACAGCCCACGGCAATTATTCCATTGAAATTTTTGACCAATACTGGGGGAAGAATGTTCCTGTAAATGCGGAGCAATTGCAAGGGGAGCTTAAAAAGACCAATGGCTTTTATTTTGCGCCTTACCCTAGCACAAAGGACTATGGCATATCCATAAGTTTACATCACTACGTAGTGGCACAGGTAAAAAAATTATTTTCTGATACGGCTACTGTGGTAATGTTCCGGGAGAGAGGGTGGGACAACCATCAAGATGTATATGCCATCAAAAAAATAGCGAAAAACTAGAATTCTATTTGATGTTGTAGCCTATCGGTGTCTACTCAGTTATTTAGTTTGCTATGCAGTGGGTATCATTTAACTTCGCCCAGTACTATAAAAATTTGTACATCCCATCCTATGTCCAATGTTACTGTGAATAATGAAGATGGGAGTTTTGTATCTAAGAAGGGTCAGGGTGATTTGATGTCTTTGGGCAATATGTATGACCAATATTCATCCATATTAAACGGTATCATTATGCGCATTGTAAAAGATGAAGCGCTGGCAGAGAAGGTTTTAGCTAAGGTATTTTTAAATGCCCGAAGCCAAGCAGTCACCAATGAAACAACAAGCTTCTTTTGCTCTTTATTCAAATCTAGTAGGCAATTATCTTTTGATGCAATAAAAGGGCAGGAACTTAAAAACCTTGCGCATCATAACGGCGTATATGAGATTACTACTACAGCTTTTGAGTTGCTGTACTACAAGGGTTTAAATTACAACGAAGCTGCAATAGCATTGAATAAAACAGTGGAAGAAGTAAAAACGGAAGTGCGGGGTACAATTTTTAACCTCAAAAAGAAATAAAAGATATGATAAGCAGGAAAGATTTTATCGAGTCTGGTATATTGGAGCAGTACGTTTTTGGTATGGCTACAGCGGAGGAATGCGAGGAGGTGGAGAGAATGGCTGCTGCTGATGTTGAAATAAAGAAAGAACTGCAAGCAATAGAATTGGTTATGGAAACCTTAGCAATGGAGGATGGAATAGCGCCTGATGTTACAGTGAAAC
>JBBRHK010000424.1:0-1760 GCA_038222815.1 Chitinophagales bacterium | reverse complement strand
TCTGGATATATTTCTACCTCAATATCTCCATAGCCAGTATTAATGATGTAGCCGTTAGTGATTTTTTTTTCGCTACAAGAGGCTACACTTGTGAGTATAAAAAGATATATTATAAAGCTGGATATTTTCATTGTAGAATGGAATTCATTTAGCTTCAAATGTACTAGACTTATTAATTTATGACTCTATTTCAGTAATATTTATCAGCAATTGGGTTATAAAATAAATATCAGATTTTATGCAGAAGAACCTTACTAAAGAAAATGCCCAATACAAATTTGCAAGGGAGTTATAATAGAAGTTGAAGTAAATAGCTTTTTCTAAACTCCAAACTGTTCTAAATGATGATTAAGGTGCTTATAGAAAAGATTATTCCATTCGTTGGCTGTTAGCTTCCCAAAGCCCGGATTTTCTTTTCCTTCAAAACTCTCTCTTCCTTTCTCAACCGTTGTCTGCAAGTAGGCTAAAAGTCTAGCTTTTTGTTTTACAAAGTTTTCCTGCTCTACTTTTTTTGAATGCTGGAGAAGTAGGAGAGTTTTGTTTAAAAGGCTTTTCGTTTACCACCATATTTTTCAAGAATGCCTTTAAAATGAATCGCATCAAAAAATTAGGCTTTGGATGAATGTTCTCATAAGTCATCTCATAAGCCACATTACAGTGGGCGAGCATTTGAGCCACATTCATTTTACCCCAAGTGGGGGCGGTGTTTGCATCTAGTTCATTTATTCTTGATACAATAGAGTCAGTTACTGACTGAGAGAAAATATCTGGTAGTGGCATTTTTTTCTTATAAAATTATAATTTTTTTATTGTCATGTTCAGTAAAATCTTTTCAATCGTTGTTCTAAAAATGAAAAGAGCTGCCCCTTTGTGAGACAGCTCCTTTGCTTTAATAAATTCCACCCCCAAAGCTTACTATTTTCTAATCACAACTTTTACAAACTTATCTTGCTGGTTGATATCCGTCACTTTAAGAATATATATACCGCTAGCAAGTTCCGATACGTTGATGTTATTGGACCCTTCTTTTAATTTTAACTTTTTTACTGTTTGTCCAGCCGAGTTAATCATCCCTGCACTTACGTTGTTATCATACCCAGAAAGATTAATATTTACATTACCATTTTGAACTGGATTTGGAAATACGGAAATACTTTTTGTTTCACAATTTCGGTTTACGCTTATCGTCTTGGAGTATTTATAACTATCATCTATATCAATTATTTTAAGTCTATAAAATGATTGGTTTAGGCTGCTGGTAGTGGTCTTGTCTGTAAAAGTATATTTCGTTGTTGCGGAATTTACCCCAGTAGAAAGTACCGTTCCTATAGTATTCCAATTATTTAGCGTCACTGTATTAGTTTGTTGAATTTCGAAACGCTTGCTATTAACCTCAGATTCTGTAATCCAATTTAGCAGTGGCTCACAGTTTTTTAGAGCGGCATCAAAGCTTATAAGTGTAAGCGGCAAAGGCGCAGCTACTACTTCGATAGTTGAGGTAGGGGCATCATCTGCTAAATTGTTACCACCCGGAGTGGCAGGCCCATTAGCACAAGCTCCATTTCCAAAATTTATTTGCCCAAGAAAAGTTTGCGGAGGAGTAACCACAGCCCCAGCTCGCACCTTTAAGAAAATAGTGCGTGATTGAGTAGAACCAAGTGGATCTGAACTGTTACAAAAACGAATTTGTGAACCAGTGTTAGTCAAAATAGTCCATCCGCTAGGAAGACCATCTTGCAGTCCTGTAGCAAGAAAAGTTA
>JBBRHK010000423.1:0-1783 GCA_038222815.1 Chitinophagales bacterium | reverse complement strand
AAATCAATCTTGTAAAAGAGCTTTTAAAGCAGCATACTTTTTATGGAATTGGAGAGACAGGGATTGATTTGTATTGGGATAAAACTTTTGTAGCGCAACAAAAGGAGGCATTAATTATACAAGCAGAATTGGCGTTGGAATATAATCTGCCACTGATTCTGCATACACGAAATGCCACCCAAGACACAGTAGATGTCATAAAAAAATATAAAGGAACTGGCCTCAAAGGCATCTTTCATTGCTTTGGTGGTACAGTAGAGGAAGCTGCTCAGATCATTGATTTAGGATTTCTCTTAGGTATTGGTGGTGTGGCAAGTTTTAAAAATGGAGGATTGCAGCAAGTACTGCCGCACTGTAGCCTAGAAAATATTGTTTTAGAAACTGATGCGCCTTATCTCGCTCCCACACCATACAGAGGTAAGCGTAACGAGCCTGCTTACCTCACTCAAATTGTAGAAAGCATTGCTGCTATAATGCAAACAGAAAAAGAAAAAGTGCTAGAAGCAACCACTAATAATTCAGAGAAATTATTTTTAACTAAATAGTAGAAAAGCATTATTTCATAGAATCTCTCGCATACTTTATCTTCGCACACATTCATAAAAAAAACAAATAAAACTAATGGAACATTTATCGCCCGAGCAAATTGTGGGGCTGGCACAACAGTATGGCAGCCCGTTGTATATTTATAACACCGCTCAGATAGATAAACAGTACAGTAAATTAATTGATGCATTTGCGAAAACAGACACTCGTATCTTCTACGCCTGCAAATCATTATCCAATATCAATATCTTAAAACACATAAAGTCTCTAGGTGCAAGCTTAGATTGTGTAAGTATCAATGAAGTAAAGCTTGGATTGATGGCTGGCTTTGAAGCAGCGGAAATTCTATACACACCTAATTGTGTGGCTATAGATGAAATAATTGAAGCAAAAGAATTGGGAGTAAATATTAATATTGACAATATTTCTATCCTAGAGCAATTTGGAAATAGGTTTGGTGACAGCTACCCAGTATGCATCAGACTAAATCCGCATATTTTGGCTGGTGGTAATTATAAGATATCTACTGGTCATATCGACTCAAAATTTGGTATCAGTATTCACCAAATGCGTCATGTAGAAAGAGTAGTGAAAACGACTAACCTTAAAGTAGTAGGGCTTCACATGCATACAGGAAGCGAGATAAAAGATATCAATGTGTTTTTGATGGGGCTAGAAGTGATGCTAGAAATGGCAACACATTTTAAGGAACTGGAATACATAGATCTTGGTAGCGGTTTTAAAGTGCCCTACGAAGATTCTGATAAAGAAACTGATGTAAATTTACTAGGGGAGAAGTTACACACTGCAATGCAAGAATATGAGAAAGAGTCAGGAAGGCATTTGCAAGTATGGTTTGAGCCAGGTAAATTTCTGGTGAGCGGCTGCGGTTATTTTGTGGTAAATGCAAATGTGATTAAACAAACGCCTTCAGCGATTTTTGTAGGAGTAAATAGTGGCTTCAATCACCTTATTCGCCCAATGTTTTACGATTCTTATCATAGGATTGAAAATATTAGTAACCCTAATGGTACCCAACGAATCTATAATGTGGTAGGTAATATTTGCGAAACAGACACCTTTGCTTGGGATAGAACGTTGAATGAAGTAAGAGAGAATGACTTGCTTGTTTTCTACAATGCAGGTGCGTATGGGTTTGAGATGAGTAGTAATTTTAATAGTCGTTTGAAACCAGCAGAGGTTATGGTAAAAGACGGCAAGGATTTTGTTATAAGGC
>JBBRHK010000422.1:0-1801 GCA_038222815.1 Chitinophagales bacterium | reverse complement strand
GAGCTTCTCCTTCTCGCTTTTTTTCGGCATATTCCATTCTACCATCAGCAGTATGTCCTTGCGCTCTGTTTTCTGCTTTTACATAGTTATAGGTTCTCAAGTAAGGGATTCCGTGAAATGTAAATGTATTTACGAATACTTCTTCTAAACCATCAAGGTCAATACACCAAATAGGTTTATTACCCGCAAATTGATATGGAGTATACCAAGGATATCCACTTGTCAACGGGTCAACACTTAAAAATTTACCTAATCGAGGATCGTAGATTCTTTTACCATAATCTTGTTGGTTTCCATTGCCCTTAACTTCGTTATCATTTTCCTTGCCGTTAAACCCGCACCTGTAGCCCGTTGCGCCCACAAGGACACGTCCCGGCATTTGCATTCCGAAGGGTGAGTAATCTTATTCAAAGAACTAAGTAAATATAAAAAAAACACTAACCAAAATGATTAGTGTTTTTAGTAAGCGACAATAGATATTTATTATTTCTTTGTTTTTCTGTTCTATTGTAGCTGGGAAATGTTACTCCTTATGTAAGCGGAGCTTACAAGCATAAAATGATCACGAAGTAACCGCCCGTATGCCTCCGCGCGAACTTCGCGCCTACCCTTGCTAATAGACATCTTAGCGCGTACTGGGGGTGCTTCCACCTTTTCCTTAGATTTATTAATACTTTATTTATTCTAAAAGAAAAGTCAACTCATTTAAATCTATAATGCGATTTAACTACGGATAAGGATAAGGATGGAATATGAATATACTTAATGTATTTTACTTTCAATCGTTTCCCTTCGTTACCAGATGTGAAATAATTGTTTTTCTTTAGACTATTATCAATTCCAAAAATTAAGTTATTAATCTTAGAACCTTTTGGCTTTAAAAGTTGCCCTGTAATCTTTGTCTTGCCATACTGAAAAAATATATTAATTTTTTCAAACTCTGCTAAACTCTTTGAAAGTACTACGAACGTTTGATGCTTTTGAACAATAAGAGTGTCATCATCTGCTACAATTGAAATGTCATAATCTTCATCCAGTTTACATTGCTCAAAATTTTTTTCAAAATTTATGTATAAGGTATCACTCTGAGAAATCAAGCAATAAGGCCAAAGCCAAATCATTATAAACCACAACAATTTAAAATTATTTTTGGTTTTAGTTTTTCTTTTTAGCTGGTTCATTTCCTATGCTTCTAAATTTATCTAATGGAAAACTACCCTTAACACCTTTACTATTATAAAATGTAGCTTTATTATCACGTGGAGCTAATATTATTGAAAATTTTCCTTTTGTGTACACACCATTATCTTCTCGTCTTTTGGTCACTCCATAATCAGCTTCGCCATCTGCCCCTCCAGGTGTACCAGAAGGATTCGACCCACTCACAATTTGAGTGCTACCTCCCATTCCATCAGTGACTGCTTTGGTTTCTACATCTGGGTGGACATGATAGTCACCCCATATTTCTGTACCTGCGGCTTCAATTGGATTTTTTGCTTTCATTGTATTCATACTAGCAATTTCTCCTTTATTTAAGTCTGTCATTGGGCCAGGTTCTGCTTCATTAACAACCTCAACACCATCTTTCATACCCCAGGTACCGCCTTCTTCATGACTTATACCATCATTTTCCCGTTTTGCGACATCAGCTTGAACTCTATCAACAGCTTCACCCATTTTTTTTCTTGAACTAGCAGATGGCAATTCTAATACTAATTCATTATCTGGAACCACCGTAATCACACCACCGTGTCGAGTAGCTTTTTTTATTTCACGAGAAATTTGTCTACTTGTAACTACA
>JBBRHK010000421.1:0-1822 GCA_038222815.1 Chitinophagales bacterium | reverse complement strand
TTCCTATGTAAAACTGGGCAACACTGTTTTTTTATCCTGTAAGTTTTTTGATGACACAGTACTTGATAATTTTTTGCTCAAAGCAACTAATTACAAGCCTGGTCCTTTTGAAATTCCTTATAATTTTGGTATAAATAAAATTGCTTTAGAAGCCCACGGGGATGAAAAATATAATACTAGTTTCTCTTATTATTACTTGCCGTTTATTAATTCTTTTAGCGAAATAAATTATGCCAATTACAAAATACTAGGTCGTAATAGCAAAGGTGTTCCTAATTTTATTGTTTATTTCTGGGGGAAAGGAAAATTGTTTTTACACTGTGATCCCGCTGCACTTTCTAACCATTTTTTGATGACGGATAATAATTATAAGTATTTTGAAAAGATACTTTCTTATTTACCAGAAGTACCCACTCAAATATATATCGACGATTATTATTGTAATAAAAATTATAAGGAAGGCGAAGATGATAAATCTCTATTGGCTATGATATACTCTAGGCCAGCACTAGCTTGGGCATTCAGTATTTTGATAGCTGCTTTCTTATTCTATTTGATTCTGAACTTAAAGAGAATGCAAAGAATAATGCCTGTGCGAAAGCCGGTGGTAAATGATTCTGTAAACTTTGTAGAAGCTATTAGTACACTTTATTACAAGAAGAAGGATAATAAAAATATTGCCGATAAAATGATTAGCTATTTTTATGACGATCTACGCAGCAAGTATTTTATTACCAATACTCAGATGAGTACAGATTTAGTGGCAACATTAAGTCACAAGTCTGGGATGGCAGTGGAAGACACTCAGAGATTATTCTATAACATTAAAATGGTGCAGGATAGCGATACCGTAACTGATGAGCATTTACTAGAATTAAATAAATTGATTTATAAATTTAAAAATTTTAAATAGATATCCAATGGAGGAAAACATACTAGAACAAACCAGCGATATACAAGCGTTAAATGATAAAGTAAATGCTATTAAAGAACAGATAGGAAGAGTAATAGTAGGGCAAGAGAATGTCGTTGATTTACTTATCATAGGTCTGCTATGCGATGGTCATATATTAATGGAAGGTGTGCCAGGGGTGGCGAAAACACTAGCTGCAAAATTATTAGCCAAAATAATCAGTGTTGACTTTTCTAGAATTCAATTCACGCCAGATCTAATGCCTGGAGACGTAATAGGTACTTCTGTTTTTAATCCAAAAGAGGGAAGTTTTTATTTTAAGTCTGGACCTGTATTTAGTAATATAGTTTTGATAGATGAGATAAATAGATCACCAGCAAAAACACAGTCTGCTCTTTTTGAAGTAATGGAAGAGCGACAAATTACCGCAGACGGCGTTACACATACAATGGGCTACCCATTTATCGTTTTAGCCACACAGAATCCAATAGAACAAGAGGGAACTTATAGGCTGCCTGAAGCACAACTAGATCGTTTTATTTTTAAAATTGAAATAGGTTATCCGTCTTTGGAAGAAGAAATAAGAATTTTGAAATCTCACGGTAGTAAGTCACAAAGAGAATTGATAGATACAGTGAGTCAAGTGCTAAGTGCAGAAGAAATAGCTAAATATAGAGGAATTGTGCAAGAGGTAAGGGTAGATGATAATATTGTAGAGTATATCGCTAAGATTGTAAATGCTACGAGAAATAATCCTTCTTTGTACTTGGGTGCTTCTCCAAGAGCATCTTTGGCACTGCTAAAAACTGCGAAAGCATCTGCTGCAACTAGTGGCAGAGATTTTGTAATTCCTGAAGATGTTATAAGTATGACTGCACCTATCCTTAGGCACAGAATAATGCTTACTCC
>JBBRHK010000420.1:0-1889 GCA_038222815.1 Chitinophagales bacterium | reverse complement strand
CCGACTGAGGGGGCACTTCTTGTTTCTGCTGAAAAGTCAGGTTTAAAAAAGAATGAATTAGAGAAACAATTTCCAAGAATAGATGAGATTCCATTTGATTCTGAAAGAAAATACATGACAACAATCCATAAGATTAATGATGAAAATACCGCTTATATTAAAGGGGCGCCAGATGTAATCATAAATAAGTGTAAATATCTTTACATTGACGGCAAAGTAAATAAATTAACCGAAGAATATAAAAAAAGAATTCTAAAAACTAATCATGACATGGCCAATAAAGCCTTAAGAGTTTTAGGCTTTGCTTATAAATTACTGCCCGGGAGTTACAGTCAGGCTTCAGAAGATATGGAGGGTGATTTAATATTTTTAGGGCTGCAGGCTATGTTTGACCCCCCAAGAGAGAATGTTAAAGAAGCTATCCTAAAATGCAAAACTGCAGGTATTGCTACAGTTATGATAACCGGAGATCATAAAATTACTGCGATTGCAATAGCAAAAGAAATAGGCTTATTTAAAGAAGGCAATATAGCGTTAAGTGGAGATGAATTAGATAAATTAAGTGATGTCGAGCTAGACAAAATTGTAGAAGATACCAAAATATACGCAAGAGTAAGTCCGGAGCACAAAGTAAGAATTTTGGATGCCTTAAAAAAGAAAGGGCATACTGTAGCTATGACAGGTGATGGTGTAAACGATGCTCCTGCTTTAAAGAAAGCTGATATTGGAATTGCGATGGGTATTACAGGCACAGATGTTGCCAAGGAAGCTTCTGATATGGTGCTAACTGATGACAATTTTTCTTCAATTGTAAATGCAGTAGAAAAAGGAAGAGGTATTTATAATAGTATTAAACAATTCGTACAGTATACACTCTCTTCTAATTTCGGAGAAATACTTGTTATTTTCATGGCAATCCTTATAGGCTGGCCTCTTCCATTGGTAGCCATTCAAATACTATGGATAAATCTATTGACAGATGGCCTGCCCGGCTTAGCGCTGGGGTTGGATCCTCATGGTAAAGATATTATGAAAAAGCCTCCAAGAAAGAGAGAAGAAAAGATAATGTCCAGGGAAGTTATTCACAATATTGCGATAGTTGGTTTTGTAATGATGGTCGGAACATTGTTTTTATTTTATAGTTACGGCATTGATAGCATAAAGGCAAAATCAATAGCTTTTACTACACTTTGTATGTTTCAATTATTTAACGTGCTGACATACAGGGCGAAAAATTTTAAAATCAATTTCAAAACAAGCAAATATTTAATAGGTTCTGTAATTATTACAATATTGATGCAGCTTGCCGTGCTTTACACACCATTAAATGCTGCTTTTAAAACAGTACCTATTGGATTGCTTGATTGGGTTAAAATACTCTTAGTGACTTGTTTATTGTACATAATATTGGAATCAAGGAAAGTGTTTTTGAATTATTGGAAAAGAAGAAAGCATTTGAGGGTTGAGTTATAAGATTATAAAAATAAATTAAAGTTTTCCTTTAAAAATAAAAGGGAAATCTCTTATTACAAATTAAGTATGATTATATCTGTTGCTATATTGGACCGTAACCTCAAAATGCTACTCTTTTCAATTACTGGTAATGAAAAAATTTTTAAGAGAGAGAAATATGCTGCGGAAAATAGAACTACTAATTAATTTTTTTAAAGGAATGGTAATAGGTCTGGCAAATTTAATACCTGGCGTATCTGGCGGCACTATGGCTTTGGTAATGGGTGTTTATGAAAGACTTGTGGAATCTATTGGTAAATTTATTACTAATAAAAAAAAGAGAAAGGAATATTTCTTTTTTTTATTGCCAATTGTTTGCGGTGTAGTTGCAGGAATTCTTATCTTTGCCAGGGTTTTCAGTTTTCTTTTAGCATCAG
>JBBRHK010000419.1:0-1917 GCA_038222815.1 Chitinophagales bacterium | reverse complement strand
CCTGGTGCAAAGCTTCTTTTTATGGGAAATGAGTTTGCTCAGACAAGCGAGTGGAATTACAAAACAGAACTTGATTGGGAATTGCTAAAGCATGATGCACATAATGGAATGCAAACTTGTGTGCGTGCACTCAGTCATTTATACAGGGATAATGCCTGCCTGCATAACGGACAATTTCTGCAGGCTAAGTTTAATTGGGTAACGCTGTCGCATAGGGAAAAGGGTATTATGGCTTTTGAGCGAGGAGATAAAAAAGATTTTAATAAAATTCTGGTGGTTTTGAATGTTACCGAGCATCCTCAAAAGCAATTTAAAATACAGGTGGAAGGTAAATCTCACTGGCAGGAAATATTTAACAGTGATGACCTGTCCTACTGGGGATCTGGTAAGTACTTGAATGCTAAGGTGCGATGTGTAAAGCAAGCCAAAAAACCCAATATATATAACCTATATTTAGATATTCCTCCTTTTGCGGCATTGATTTTGCAATAAGCGGAAAAAAAAAGCGTTACTTATAATGGCAAGACAAGTTTTGCTGTATGTGTAACTAAAAACCCCGCTTTACTATGAAGACATTGTTATTAAGTCTATCTACAATGATAGTCACCTCCGCTTTCGCAATAGACGATAGTGCTGTTCTTTATTTCAACAAAGGAATGGTAGAAAAAGAAGCTAAGAGGTTTCTTGTGTCTCATCAGCATTTTACAAAGGCAATTTCGTTTGATGCGAGTTACACGGAGGCCTATCGCCAAGATGCACAGGTGGCATTGGAAATGCGCAAGACGGATATCGCTATTCAGCAATTTCAAAAAGTATTGCAGCAATTACCAAATGACCAAGAGGCTATTCGCCAACTTACGGACTTGTATTTTAACTATCGCCAGTACACAAAGGCTATAGAACTTGCGAAAAAATGTAAGGGTTGCGAAAACAGTGATCGTATTATAGGTATGAGTTTATATGAACAAGAAGATTATGCACAAGCTTTAAATTATTTGAAAGCGGCTATTGCAAAGAATCCTGCTGATGCGCAAGCGACTTACACGATTGCTAGAACTTACTTGGATGCACAGGATTACAAAAGTGCAATACCATATTATAACAAAGCCATAGAGCTAGATCCTACACACAATAATTGGATGTATGAGCTTGGTCTTATTCAGTATAATTTTTCTGATTATAAAAATGCCGTGATAAGTTTTGAGAAAGCAAAAGAGAATGGATATCTAGGCACTAATGATTTTAAAGAAAATTATGCTTTCGCTTTGATTTACTCTGGACAGATAGATAAAGGTGAAGCAATGATAAATGAAGTGATAACCAAGAAAATGGGAAATAAGGATTTGATAAGAAGTGTGGCTACCGTATTATATGAGCAAAAGCAGTACGATCGCTCTCTCACTTACTGTCAGCGCTTACTAGAAGCTAATGATAAAGATGGAAAAGCTTTGTATCAAGCAGGATTATGCTTTATTAAGAAAGGTAATAAGGCTAAAGGTCAAGGTATGTGTGATAAGGCAATTGAGTTAGACCCTTCACTTAGTAGTATGAGAACGAAGCAAGAAGGAACAGGATTGGGAATGTAGGAAACCAATGTTGTTTTGCTAATACATCTGGTTTACAGAATATTTTTGCCACATAAATTACCTAAATAAAAAATTTAATAAAGACCTTGCTATTGTAGCGGGGTCTTTATTTATTCAAGCTCTTTTGAAAATACTTTTTCCTGTCTTTTGATTTGCCAACCTAGCCAAATACTCAAAAGCAGCATAGGGATTACTCCAACTAGAACTACCCAATAGAACGGTTTGTAGATGTAGTCATAGAATGGATTGTCGTTTGTGCCAATGTTATTTATTCCTTCTTGAAAAAAGCCCATCCAGCTTGAGAGGAAAGCAGTAGTAATTAAGATCGCAG
>JBBRHK010000418.1:0-1929 GCA_038222815.1 Chitinophagales bacterium | reverse complement strand
CAAGGCAGCGATGATACCTCCAAGGGTCAAGCTACCTGTATCACCCATAAATATTTGCGCTGGGTAAGAATTGTACCATAGAAATCCAACGCAAGCCCCTACAAATCCTGCAATGAAAATCGACAGCTCGCCAAGGTTCGGGATGTACATTATATTTAGGTACTCGGCAAAGCGAATATTACCGCTCACATAAGCAAAAATGCCCAAGCAGATTCCAATGATGGCACTCGTCCCTGTCGCTAATCCATCAAGTCCATCAGTAATATTTGCGCCGTTACTCACAGCTGTGACAATAAATATTACAATGAGGATGTATAAAATGTAAGTATAGTCTTCTAGGCTCTTTGGTAGAAGCTTTGCATAATTAAACTCGTGTGTTTTTACAAATGGAATAGTAGTAATTACATTTTTTGCATCCACCATATACCTTTCTTTGCCATCTACTTTAATAGTATCTACCTTTCCAAGACCTGCTACATTAATTACTTGTCCAGGCTCAGCAATTATTTCTCTCTTCACAGTAACATTTTGATTAAAATAAAGGGTAGCTCCTACGATAATTCCTAGCATCACCTGTCCAAATATTTTAAACTTTCCTGCTAATCCATCGCTATCTGCCTTCTTATAATCAGCGCCTTTTTTCAAAGCATTACGCTTGCTTCTAATTTTTAAATAATCGTCTATAAACCCTATTGTTCCAAGCCAAACCGTTGCTAGCAACATCAGCCATACATATACATTTGACAATTTTGCAAATAATAATGTAGGAATAAGTATGGCTAGAATAATAATAATACCACCCATAGTTGGTGTGCCCATCTTTTGCTTCTCGCCAGCAAGACCTAGCTCCCGCACACTTTCACCCAATTGCTTTTTTTGTAAAAAACGAATTAAGTTCTTTCCAAAAATGGTGGTGATGATTAGCGATAGTAACAAAGACATCATTACACGGAACGTGATAAAATTGAAAAGCCCACTACCCGGAAACCGAATATCGTGACTTGTCATCCATGTAAATAATTGATACAGCATATTTTATTTTTCTAGTAGTTGAAACATTTCGTTTAAAATCTTTTTGTCATCAAACGCTTTTCTTTCGCCATTAATTTCTTGATACTTCTCGTGTCCTTTTCCTGCTATTAAAATGATATCATTCTTCGCAGAAAAATTTACTGCTGTTTTTATCGCCTCTCTTCTATCTTCAATATTTACATACTTTTTTCTCGCTGTAATGGAAACGCCTGCTTCCATTTCATTGATAATTGCCGTCGCATTTTCATTGCGTGGATTATCAGATGTAAAAATCACTTTGTCACTATGCTCACAAGCTGCACCACCCATTAATGGTCGCTTTGCCTTATCTCTATTGCCTCCGCATCCTATCACAGTAATGAGCTTTTCATTTCCTTGTCTTAGTTTATTGATAGTAGCCAATACATTCAGTAATGCATCAGGAGTATGTGCGTAATCCACAATACCTACAACATTGTCTCTACTACTCACTATATAATCAAACCTACCTTCTGCACCTTGCAACGCACTCATAACTGTAAGTACTTCTGCGCTATCTTCTCCTAATAAAACTGCTGCTGCATATACTGCTAATAAATTATACGCATTAAACTCACCAATCATTTTAAAGAAAACTTCTTGCTCATTGATAGCCATATGTAAGCCCTGTAAACTATTGTCTAACACTTTACCTTTAAATGCAGCGATAGTCTTTAAACTGTATTCATATTTTTTTGCAGCAGTATTTTGAAGCATCACCGTACCACGCTTATCATCTACATTGGTAATAGCGATTGCAGAAGATGGCAATCCATCAAACCAAGATTTTTTTACCTTTATATATTCATCAAAACTGTTGTGATAGTCTAAATGATCGTGTGTGATATTTGTAAAAATGGCTACGGCAAATTGTAAGCC
>JBBRHK010000417.1:0-1956 GCA_038222815.1 Chitinophagales bacterium | reverse complement strand
TAGCACCGCCTAATAAATTTACTTGGTAAATCATTCCTCTAGTATTAAAAACGATTTCAAGTAGTTTTTCTATAATAGACTCTATATCGTCAAAAGATTTGTACAATCCAGAAGAAGCATTTTTAAATAGGATTGGTGTTTGTAGTCCGTAATAATTTTTGAGTGCAAGGGCGATAGGTTGCTTCACATTGGCAGAATATTTATCGCTGATACTACGCATCTTATCGATGAAGTTAGTAACTGCAGCTGTTTGCACAGAGACATCGGTTAATAAAATGTAGGCCGTTGTTCCGTTAAAAAGACAAGTAGAAAAGCAAGATTTCGGTAACAGTTTTGATTCTTCAAACCAAGTTTTTAATATTTCTTTTCCTCTTGTAGTATTTACTTTGTAGGAGCGGAAGCGATAACTACTCATTGCTTTTGGAGCATCGTGTACTTTAAAGGTGAGCTCTGTTATGATCCCAAAATTACCATTGGCGCCACCTCTACAAGCCCAGAGTAGCTCGGTGTCTTTATTAGAAACCACGATACGCCCATTACCATCCACCATTGTAATAGATTGTAAGCTATCACAGGTAAGGCCTAATAATCTCGACATTAAACCATATCCCCCGCCAAGTGTAAGTCCGCCAAGTGCTACTGTGGCACAAGATCCCCCAGGCAGTATTTTATTTTTAGGCAGTAGCGCTGCATATACATCTTTCAGTAAGCAGGCTGGTCCTACCATTATTTCATAGTCGCTATTCCATTGTATGCTGTTCATTTCCTTAAGCACTATTTGTATACAATCATTACCAGTACTTAATCCTTCCATACTATGACCGCCACTTTTTACACGAATTGTGAGGTTCATTTTTTTCGCAGTCATTACTGCTTGCTGCACGCCTTTGGTCGTAAAGCATAGGGCAATCATTGTAGGGAATTTATCAATTCGCTTATTAAAACCATTTCTTAAACTATTGTATGCAGCTTCAGTTTTTTTAAAGAAAACAACGTCTTCATCGCTTATATTGTCCGCAGTAAATGGATGGTCGTAACCAAAAGCTTTTTGCAAAGTAAGAGCGAAGGTTGCTAAAGAAGCTGCTTTTAAAAACGATTTTCTTTTCATAATAACTTATAGATTGAGTGTTTTAAAATTAGCTTTTTCCTTTCTACTTTTATTTAGAGAAAGGTATATAGTTTTATTAAAGTAATTTATAAAAATGGCAAAGTCTTCAAGTAAACTGTTAAGTGAAAAGGAAATGAATATTCTTTTGCAATTTTGAAAAATCGTTTTGAGAAAAATATGCATCGCCACAAAGGCGTAATATGGACGAAAGTACTTGAGAAACTAGAAAATAATGTGGATAAGGTATTTCCTGTTTCAAGAATGGAAGGGACGGGGGAGAGCCAGATGTAGTAGCTTATGACGCAAAAACAGGACTTATAACATTTTTTGATTTTGTAAAGGAAGGTCCTAAAGCAAGAACAAGTTTTTGTTACGATAGAGTTGCTCTAGAATCAAGAAAGGATTTTCCCCCTGCCAATACAGTGATAGATATGTTTATAGAAATGGGCGTACACTTAATGAATTAAAAACAGTACAAACTTTCGCAGTCGCTGGAGTCAGTAGATTTAAAAAACCTCAAGCTGGATGCTTAAACCTGAGCCAGTTAGGAAATTGGGAGGCGCAATTTTTGGAGATTGTAGATATGGGAGAGTTTTCATCTATCACAATGGTGCGCAATCTTATTATGGTAGTAGGGGTTTTCGATGTTTGTTAAAGTTATAAAAATAGGGCTTATTTCAAATTTAAAATAAGCCTTATTTTAGTGAAGGATTTAATTAGTCAAGTGTGCCAATCGGTTCTGCTTCTGCCATTTTGCAATCCATAATTTCACCATCACCACCTTCTGGCTTCGCACATTTGTAGGTGATTGGAGTTCCACCGTTTCCGGGACCATACATTGGTACACA
>JBBRHK010000416.1:0-1958 GCA_038222815.1 Chitinophagales bacterium | reverse complement strand
AAATGGCCCTATAATTCTGGATAGCAATCTTACACCACCTGCTTTTTCTGCGATAGCCATAAAACCTAAGAAGAGCGCCATAATGCCTATTAGTCCTATACAAAGATTTACAGCCACCTTGCAAGTCTGTAATACACCATCAGCTTTTTGCATTTTAAAGGCTTGGACACCGGTCGCAGTAGCTCTGTAATTTATTCCAGCCACGGTAGCTATTGCTTTTTTACTCAAGGAGTCGTAAATGCCTATTGGTGCAGAGAGGCTGTCATAAGATCGAAGCTTTAGTGTGTCGCCACTTTCCCCAGTGACCATTGCCGCAAGTATACCCCTGTTATTGTCAGGAAAAGCCACCATTTTGATGCCTGCAACTAGGATTGCGATAATGATAAATGCGCTCCATATTCTTGTTAAAGCCATACTGCAAATTATTGTCGTTCTTAAAATTTGGAAGTTAGTATTTAATACTGATTTCCCCTGCTTAAACATTACCTTTGCAGCGTTTTTTAATAGGCTGACATTAAATTAGGGTCAGTCGTTTATTTTAAGTGAAATATTATGGCATTACAAGCAGGCATCGTGGGCTTACCCAACGTAGGAAAGTCAACCCTTTTTAACGCAGTAAGTAACAGTGCAAAAGCACAGGCGAGCAATTATAGATTCTGTACTATAGAACCTAATACAGGTCTTGTGAATGTACCGGATGCAAGGTTGAATAAATTAGAAGAGCTAGTAGTACCACAAAGAGTAGTACCTACTCAAATAGAAATTGTAGATATCGCTGGTCTAGTGCGTGGCGCAAGTAAGGGCGAGGGACTGGGTAATAAATTTTTAGGAAATATTAGAGAAGTAGATGCTATCATTCAAGTAATTCGTTGCTTCGAGGATACCAATATCTTGAGAGAAGAAGGTCCCATTAATCCAGTGAGTGATAAAGAAATTATTGAAACAGAACTACAGCTGAAGGATTTGGAAAGTGTAGAAAAGAAAATAGGCAGAACTCAAAAGCTTATTAAGAATGGTGACGCAAAAATGAAAGCCGAGCTAGAGGTTTTGGAAAAATGCAAATTACATTTAGAGCAAGGTAAAAATGTAAGTTCTCTTGGTCTTACTAAAGATGACTTACCAGCTATTGAAGATATTTTTCTGCTTACCATCAAGCCAGTATTGTACGTGGCTAATGTAGATGAAGCTAGTATGCACACCGGAAATAAATATTCTGATGCACTTATAGAAGCAGTAAAGGGCGAAGGAAATGAAGTGATCATTATGACGAATGCTATTGAAGCTCAAATTGCAGAGTTTGAAGACGCAGACGACAAGGCTATGTTTATGGATGAGTATAAAATGAAAGAACCTGCTTTGGATAGGCTTATTCATTCCACGTACAAACTTTTAAATCTTTCTACCTATTTTACCGCAGGTGTACAAGAAGTAAGAGCTTGGACGATTGGCCAAGGCTGGAAAGCGCCACAAGCTGCCAGCGTAATTCATACCGATTTTGAAAAAGGATTTATTAAAGCTGAAGTAATAGGCTATGATGATTTTGTACAATACGGTTCAGAAGCTGCTTGTAGAGATAATGGCCGCCTAAGAATTGAAGGAAAAGAATATGTGGTGAAAGATGGCGATGTAATGCATTTCAGATTCAATGTATAACTTTTAAGAGCATCTTTATTGATGCTTTTTTTTTGATTAAATCTACAGCAGAGTTTGTGTAACTACCTCCTAAAATCTACAATCTAAAATTTACGCATTTACGGTAATGCACTTCCTCGGGTAGCTATAAAAATGCTAAACCATTGCTCTAAGCTCATATTTATTTCGAATGCGTCTACTGCATTTCTTAATCGCTCTATCTTGCCAGAACCCGCTATAGGCATTATGTTAGAAGGGTGCATATATAACCAAGCGTATAAGAAATGCAGTAGACGCATTCGAAATAAATATGAGCTTAGAGCAAT
>JBBRHK010000415.1:0-1983 GCA_038222815.1 Chitinophagales bacterium | reverse complement strand
GCGCCAGTAATGTTTCTGTTACCATAACTCAAAGAGTCTACCCAGCGTTGAATCGTATCTCTACCTAAGCGCCTAGCTACTTCTTGGTAGTAAGGAACAGAACTTACTGCAAATGCTTCTTTCATTCCTAGGTCTTTGTTCCAAGCCACATTTGATCTTACTACTCCATCCCAGGGTATAACCATTGTATCGGAAGTAATTACACCAGATTCTAATCCTACCAAGGAATTTAAAATCTTAAACGTAGAAGCAGGAGTAAACCTCGTGGTATCTAACGCCATATTATATACAGTGATTTGTCCATCAGCATTACTGAGCATCGTAAAGCAACCCTCTACATTTTTTGCATCAAAATACGTTTTCAAATCGTTATCAATCTTTGCTTTATTTACAGAGCAAGAGCTTAGTATAAAAATTAAAAAACCGGCTGCTGCTGTTATCAATTTATTCATATTTATTTTTATATTTTTATTTGTCAACCCGACTTTATCGGGTCTGGCTATGGAATACACCTCTATAATCATCCTATTTTAGTTGAAAATTACATCTGGCTATTTCATTACTTATTCTCTTTTTTATGTTGTGCTGTTGCTTCTAATATGTTATAAAATTCTTCGCCAAATTTTCTAATAATAGGCTCTTTCAAAAACTGATATACTGGCACTTTTAATTTCTCTCCTAAAGCACATGCTGCTTTGCAGCTATCTTCCCTTGGCTCATAATTAGCAAAAATAGTAGTGCCATCTTTACTATTCTTTGTGATAATAGGAAAAAGGTGACAACTTATTGGCTTCTTCCAGGAAATCTTTTTTTCTAAATAAGCCTTTTCGATCCCACACTTCACAATACCTTGGCCATCTTTAAAACCATAAGCGCAAATCTGACCATTGATTGTGGGCGTTACCCAGCCATAGGTTTTATCATAAACATATTTTCCTTGCTTTTCTATTTCTGCTTTCCCTTCTTCGGTGAGATAAGGCCATACCGCTTCTAAAACATTTTCTAACTCTTTAAGTTCGCTATCTTCTAGCGGCGCACCTGCTTCGCCATCTACACAGCAAGCCCCTTTACAACTCGTAAGGTCGCATACAAATTGATCCTCTATAATCTCATCTCTCAGTAAAACATTATCTATCGCAATCATAATAGTACAGCTAACTTAATTTTTCCAGTAAAAGGTATTAATAAAATGTGCTATATCCTTTTGTAAAAATTCCAGGACTGGCTTTAAAGAATCTGCATTTGGTGTAGTATTAAAATATAGAGCACCTCTTATAAAATTCTTTGTAGAATCTGTAAGAAAAAACTGCTGTGCAGTAGCAGCATCTCCTCCTACTTTAAATAATACTCCTCCAATATTTTTTGCTGTTACAAATGCACTATCCTTGATAAACTTTGCCACCACTTCGTTCTTTGAAGTAAGGGTAAAGGCATCATTTACCATCATCTCAAACTTATTAATACCGAGTGAATCTTTGTAAGAACCATCTGCCGTTTTTACTTTATACACACTATTACCGCCTATTCTTTTATAACTTAAAAAAACCTTTGCATCAAATTGTGGAAAGTCTAAATTGATCCAGTAATCATTTTCAGGATTGCTTTCAAAATAAGTACTGTCTTGTACTATATTGCCATAAGTTGGATACTGAAACCCATAAGGATAATCGCTTAGATTGAAGTCTTGGTAACGATGCTCAGCTGGCAAGTCAATTTTAAAATAACCTGTTGGTCGAGATGTGTAATTAGTATTACAACTAAGCATTACAGACAATAAAAAAATAATTGAAAATATTCTACTCATCATATTGTGGCTACATCTTGCTTAATAATAACTTTTACTTTATCGATTCTATTTTTACTTATAGCAAGTGGAATTACAATAAATAATGCTGTATCAAATTCTGAATTTTCTTCTGGAAAATCGCCTGCCAGTTCTAGTACTAGTCCGCCCATTGTATTGCTATCGCCCCTCACAGCATC
>JBBRHK010000414.1:0-2024 GCA_038222815.1 Chitinophagales bacterium | reverse complement strand
AATTTCTTCATTGAAAACTAAAATGGTTTCACTACTCAGCTTAAAGTTAGCGGGAAGAGCTACACCCATAACTTCCCCCTCACTACACATATAATATTCGCTTATCCAAGCCCAAAGTTTGAGTTGCGTTGCATATAACAGTGGCTCATCGTCTAGTACATTTAAGATAGGCTTTGTAGGATAAGCTGGCTTTTGATGCACTAAATTTCTAATTATGCCAGCGTATTTCTTATTCTTTCCTAATACCACTTCTACCCTACAACCTGGAATGGCTCTACTCACAAAATGCGCAGGTAGCGAATAGGTATATACAGTAGGCAATGCAAGCGGAAGTATTACCTGCACCCAGGTGCTAGCTTCTGCATCTTCAAACATTTTTAAGGTGTTATTTTCCATTACTTATCCAGCTTACATTTCTTACCAGCAATTCTTTTTCCATTGCTGCAAAGGTGCTTCCTTTTAGTTGTTCTATATCCTCATCTGTCATAGAAGTAGTAGAAATGGGTGGTAGAAAAACAGAAACAGATTTTCCTGGATTGAGAGAAAAAATACTTTTATAACTTAATCTATCGTATCCATTTAAAAATACAACGGGTTGGATAGGTACTTGCATATCAATAGCTATTTTAAATGCCCCATTATAGAACTGTTTCAATGGCTGATGAGTCATATTGAATGTACCTTCTGGTGCAATAACTATTGACACTTTTTTTCTAATGAGGGCTTTCATTCTGCTCATACTCCCTGCCCTAGCTTCTGCGCTACTTCTATCAACTAGTACAGTAGCCTGTTTGTAAATAAAACCGAAGATTGGAACTTTGCCCATTTCCGCCTTAGCTAAGGTGCGAAATTGAAACCTCCTCAAAGTTTTCAGCATTATAGGAATATCAATGTAAGAAATATGATTAAACACTATGACTTGAGCCCTATCGTGTGTGGCAAGGTGCTCATTGATATTTCTATGAGGCATAATGAAAAAAAACATCGCAGCATCTGCCCAAAAGGTCACTAATCGATAAATAAGGTTTCCAGCTTGGATCTTACCAAAGAAAGATGCTATGAATACAAACGGAAGAACGACTAACATTAACAGTACAAAAAAAATGAAACCGTAAATACTAAACAAAAAGAACAGCGATTTCTTCATATAGAATCAAAGATATACGATAGATATTTACGAATAGACTATTCAATTAAGAATGGCCTGAGCAATTAAGAATTAAAAATTACGAATGACGGAAGTGAAAAATGAATTGAAAATTAGAAATTTAAAAATATTACAATGTAAAAAAAATGGACCAAAACAAATGGAAAACTGCTGATAACAATTGCTTATCTAGCAATCAATTGCCGACTCATCACTGACAGTTATCTATGCATAATGCGTCATTTAAGTTACCATTATCTATCATCATTCAAAAATTTTCAAATAAACCGTTTATTTTCAAGCAATTACTATTTACCGAAAGCGTAAATTGGCAAAAAAAAGAATCTAGATGGTAATTAAATACATTATTGAAAAAATAATGCTACCTTTGCCGTCCAAAATTTGGGAAATTATGTTAGCAATAGTAAAAATAGCCGGACAGCAATTTAGCGTGAAAGCAGGCGATAGCTTGTATGTACCCCACCTAGCCGGAAAAACAGGTGATGCGGTAGAATTTTCTGATGTGTTACTTACTAGTGATGGTAAGCAAACCTTAAGCAGTGGTATTAGTGCCATTGTGAAAGCAGAAATAGTAAACGATTTAGTAAAAGGAGAAAAGGTAATCGCCTTTAAGATGAAGAGAAGAAAAGGCTTCCGCAAGAAGCACGGTATCGTACTCAATATACTCAAATAAAGGTGACTTCGATTGCATAATTTTCTTTGCAAAAAGGAAGCATTTTTGAGGGTAAAAAATTTACAGAAAAAACAGTATTAAAATCATAAGAAATGGCACACAAAAAAGGTGAAGGCTCGGTAAAAAACGGAAGAGATTCTGAAAGCAAAAGATTAGGTGTAAAAATCTATGGCGGCCAACCAG
>JBBRHK010000413.1:0-2048 GCA_038222815.1 Chitinophagales bacterium | reverse complement strand
AGGAAATAAAAGAAATTTCAAAATATATTTCTCCTTACGAAGGTGGCAAAGGCTGTGTAAGAGATGTTATCGAAAAGATATTGAAGTTGAATGGAGATTGGGATACCAATAATTTAGTGCCATCTACATAAAGCGAATTTTAATTAAAGGAAGATGAAACCAATCAAGGATTTCTTACAGCTAATTCGCTGGCCTAATATCTTCTTTATTGTAATTACACAATGTTTATTTTATTTTGCTTTGGTGCCAAGTATTGTGCCTGTTTTTTTTACGAGAAAGTCTATTTTCCTTTTCTTTTTATTAGTAGCGTCATCTGTATTTATTGCTGCTGCAGGTTATGTCATCAACGACTATTTTGATGTAAAAATAGATGCCATTAATAAACCTGAGAAAGTAATTGTAGGTAAAAGAATTAAGCGCAGGTGGGCTATATTTTTTCACTTATTGTTGTCGGCAATTGGTCTAGGAACTAGTATTTACGTGGCTTGGTACACTAGTATGTGGATAGCCATTGCTAATCTTTGCTGTATTTTTTTACTTTGGATTTACTCTATAAAATATAAAAAGGAATTAGCCATCGGCAACTTTATCATAGCAGCCCTCACTGCTTGGGTAATTTTTTCAGTTTATATTTTTGTAATTTACTTTTATGGAGACTCTGTTGATTTAGAAAGCCCTAAACTTCTAAAATATGCGTTGCTTTATGCAGGCTTTGCATTTATCGTTACTATCATAAGGGAAGTAATAAAAGATATGGAAGATACTGAAGGCGATAGGCAGTATCATTCTAATACAATGCCTATTGCCTGGGGTATTCCTACGTCAAAAGTCTTTACAGCTGTTTGGATTATAGTGTGCATAGGATTGCTGATAGGAATTGCAGGTTATGCGGTAGTCATTGGTTCTTGGTGGATAACAATTTACATATTGGGCACACTTATTTTCCCCTTTCTTTACTTATTATTCAAATTGAGAAGTGCCAATAGTAGTAAAGATTATCACTTATTGAGCAGCTCAGTAAAAATAATTATGCTCATTGGAATCTTATCTATGGCACTATTTTTAATTCCAAGTTTTTAATTTTAAAAGGATGTTCCCAGAAATTATATTGGCTTCAAAATCTCCACGTAGGCAGCAACTGTTGCAGTATGCTAATATCAAATTTGAAATAATGGTGGCAGAAGGAGAAGAAATTATTCCACCAAATTCTACTCCAGCCGAAGCAGCCGTTGCTATTGCTTCACAAAAAATTGCCCAGCTCGATTTAGAAAATGAAGAGAGACCAATTCTAGCAGCAGATACCATAGTGGTGTGCGAGAATGAAATTTTTGGTAAGCCGGGTGGAGTAGTGGAGGCTATCAAAATGCTTACCAAACTATCTGGCAAGATGCATCAAGTAATAACAGGAGTATGCATTAAACACGGTGAGAAGGAGATTATTTTTTACGATACAACTAATGTTTATTTTAAAGAGCTATCTGCAAGTGATATTGCTTATTATGTACACACGGCTAGGCCATTTGACAAAGCCGGCGGTTATGGTATTCAAGAATGGATAGGCTATACTGGCATTAGAGGCATAGAAGGAGATTACTATAATGTAATGGGTCTTCCTATTAGCAAGGTGGTGCATGCATTGCGATCTTTATAATATACTAGATTGCCTTATCTTGTTATTCACTTTCATTTATGCAGATAAAAGAACAACTCATACAATTTATATGGCAGCATCAATATTTTGATAAGACTGCACTTCGCTGTTTAGATGATGAACCACTTTCAATTATTTATCCTGGCATTTGGAATAGTGACCAAGGGCCAGATTTTCTTGAAGGAAAAATTAAAGTAGGTAATACTTCTTGGGCGGGGCATATAGAAATACACACAAAATCTTCCGACTGGAATCGCCATAAGCATACAGGTGATGCCCACTACGCTAATGTAGTGCTGCATGTAGTTTGGGAAAATGATATTGATTTAGGATTGCCATTCCCCACATTAGAGCTCAAGGGTAAAGTGAGCAGAATAATGTTAGCACGTTATGAAAG
>JBBRHK010000412.1:0-2050 GCA_038222815.1 Chitinophagales bacterium | reverse complement strand
CAATGGACTGTAGGAACAAATGGATTATAAGGATGAATCACAACACTGATGCCACAAGCAAACCAAGAATCTCCATCCATTTTTAAAACGGATTTCATTTGTTCCGTAAGGTTACCAAAAACGATTGAAGTATTTACGCCTCCTTTCTCAAAAATATTTCCATTGGCTATTACTCTTGTCTTTCCGCCGCCGCCAGCCTGCCTTTCCCAAGCATCTTCCTTAAATGTTTCCTTGCCATCAATAGCTTCCAATACAGCACAAAGTTCGTCCTGCGTTTTGTGTATGAATGATATGAAGTCTTCTTTTATTGACATAAAAAAATATTTTAGACTAACTAAAAGTCTGATTCTGATATAAACTTAACCGCTGCATCTATACATTAATGTTTAAAATAATCTACCAAAGCAATTTGTGCGACACCCTACGGGGTCGAAAGACAAAAACTATTATTATCCTATAAACATTCGACCCCTCCAGGGTCGCTTTAATTTCCAAACCTTTAGATTAATAAAAACAGCTCTAAAGATTCACAAAATAAAATTAATTAACCCCAAATTCTTTTACAGCATCTACAAAAGCCTTAGCGTGTGCCACAGGTACATTTGGCGTAATGCCGTGACCAAGGTTCGCTATATATCTATGCTTACCAAAACCATCAATCATTTTTTTTACTTCTTCTCTAATAAAGGGAATAGAACCTAATAGTTTCGAAGGATCAAAATTTCCTTGCAAAGTAATATCCGCACCAGCAAATGCTCTAGCCTGTTGCGGCGAAGTACACCAGTCAATTCCTAATGCACTTGCAGAAGTAGCCGCCAATTCTTCAATGGCATACCAACTTCCTTTTGCAAATAAAATTACTGGTGCGTGTGGTGCCAATGCTTCTGCGATTTGCTTTAAATAGGGCAAACAAAAAGTATCGAAATCTGCTTTACTCAAAGAACCACTCCAGCTATCAAAAACTTGCACT
Source organism: Chitinophagales bacterium (assembly GCA_038222815.1). Taxonomy (GTDB): domain Bacteria; phylum Bacteroidota; class Bacteroidia; order Chitinophagales; family Chitinophagaceae; genus Ferruginibacter. The sequence continues at coordinate 1,080 of JBBRHK010000412.1, read as the reverse complement.
GCATCTGCGCCAGCTGCAACCTGTGCTTTAAGGTACTCAATTGTTATATCAGTAATTTTTTGCAACAAGAGATGTGCGGAAGTAGTTTCAGTGTAAAGAAATTGCTTGGCCTTATCCCAAGTCTTGCTACCTTTTCCTTCTACCATATAACATAGTAAAGTATAGGGTGCTCCTGCAAATCCAATTAATGGCACCCTTCCTGCAAGCCCGTCTTTAGTACACTGTAAGGCTTTCATTACATAATGCAACTCCTCTTCTACATTCTGAGTATTTAATTTCTCAACATCTGCCAGGCTGCTTATAGTAGCTGGCAAAAATGGACCTTTACCTTCTAGCATCTGTACTTCTAAACCCATCGCCTGTGGTATCACTAAAATATCACTGAAGATAATCGCAGCATCTACACCCACAATATCTATAGGTTGTAAAGTAATTTCTGCTGCTAGTTCTGGCGTCTGCACCCGAGTAAAAAAATCATATTTGTCTCTTAGCGCAATATATTCTGGCAAGTATCTTCCGGCCTGTCGCATCATCCACACAGGGACTCTCTCCGTATGCTCTCCCTTTAATGCTCTTAGAAATAAATCGTTTTGTAAAATCATTTTATTCTTAATTTTTAAAATATTCGAAGCTTTCATTTACCAAAGCTAGTTTACTTGTGAGGTCTGCAATTACAATTATATTATTACTGAAACGCTGTATGGCTTCTCCGGTTGTTTTTCCAATAGCGAATAGAACAGTCTCATCATTCAATTGATTTGCTGAAAAAAAACTTTCCACTGCACTAGGACTAAAAAACAAAATAGCATCGTAACTAGTATTAATTTGTTGCCCGATTAATGTAGTCTGATACACTACTATTTCTTCTAACTCGACTGTTGAATTCGCAAGCACATTTGGTAGGTCATCTCGTCTTATGTTACCACAGAAAAAATACAACTTATCTGTAATGACTTCTTCCACTATCAACTGGCCCAACGCTCCTGCATTTTGCGCAGTACCTACAATGGTAGATTGCAGGAAGTATCTATTTACAAATTCAGCAGTTTTTGTACCAATACAATAGATTGACCAATTGGC
>JBBRHK010000411.1:0-2131 GCA_038222815.1 Chitinophagales bacterium | reverse complement strand
TACATTAATCCAGATTCTTTGCAAATTGTAAAAGGATTTGTAGAGCCTTCTTTGGTAGACGCTGCGATTGAAGATAGATTTCAATTTTTACGTAAGGGGTATTTTTGTGCAGATTTGGATAGCACAAAGGAGAACTTAGTTTTTAATAGAACGGTGACTTTGAAAGATGGATGGGGGAAGAAGTAAGTTATAAATTATGAGTTATAAGTGATGAGTTTTTTTAATTCAGGAAGTTTTTGAGGTCAATGTATTACGCTTTTTAAAAAGTGGACTCTACATTTTTTCCTAAAAACTCAACACACAAGAAAGCCTATACACATATTCCTTCTGGGCTTCGTTCTTATATAAAGTCACATCCGATTGAATTTTAAGAGCGTGTTTAGCAAAATAATGTGAGCCACCTATTACAAATTCTCTTTGGCTTTTTACAACTGCTGCTACTGCTGCCTTTGGATCGATACTGGCATATCGTACAGCAATTTCATTTCTCTTAGAAACAAAATATCCTGATTGAATCACGAATGCAGTTCCTTGGATTATAGCATTTTTCTGAGTAGAATCCTTAGCATTTATTATAATACCAGAACTACTGCTTCTATTATAGAGTTCTGACTGTATAGAAAATCCATTATGCTTGAAAAGTAAGTCGCCTCCAAAATAATTAATATCAGTCTGTGTACTATTAAATAAAAACTCACCGAGCTGCCCCATTGTTCTTGTAGCTCTATCATTAGTGCTATACACTGCAGCAAGAGACAACTTTGGCTTCTTTTCTTTTTCTACATCACCCTCAATAAAATCGCCCTTACTAGTAAAATCTCCAAGCGGCAGAAACTCTACTCGACTAGCAAAACTTAATTTTCCATTCTTATTTGAAGCGATTCTTCCTTCACCGCTAGAAACCGCTGCCGTAGCTTTCAACACTGACTTACCAAAATCAAAATTTGTGTACGCCCAAAAACCTTTATCTCTATCTAATGTGAAATTATTATTGGCAATAGAGCGTTCTACCAATTGTAGATTAGCAGAGGAAACTTGTCGCTGCCTGTTGCCGGGTAGCTTTGTTTGTCCAAACCCCAATCTAAGCCAATGCTTTGCTTGATAAAAAAGCATCGCATCTCTTAGTACTAAGTTATTTTGAACTTCAGAATTTGCCGCAGTGATATCACCTTGAGCAAAACCTATTTGTATGCGATAGGTAAATCTAGGATCAAAGGCAGTTCCCTGAAAATTAAGCCTTGATCTTCTTAATATAAAATCTCCACTAGTTGTTTTATTATCTTGATTATATCTTCCTTCAAACATCGTCTGTATCCTACCTCCAAGACTGAGGGTAAACAATGAGTCTGCTGATGTAAATTTTATTCCTTTGCCAGATTCCATAGTTACGGAGGCAGTCCTATTTTGGGCAATAGTTTCTATTACTGTAAAAAACGAAAGATAAAAAAAGCAAATCAGAAGCTTCATTGAGTAAAAGTTAATAATCTAAAAGCAGACATTAATGAATCAGTTCGTTTTAACTTTTTTCATTTGTATAATATCAACTAAAAACGCAAAACCCATTGAAAAATAAATATATCCTTTAGGGATTTTAAAGTGAAGCCCTTCTGCCAGCAAAGCAACACCAATCATTATTAAGAAACACAATGCGAGAACCTTAAACGAAGGGTGCTTAGAAATAAAATTACTGATAGGCTTTGAAGCTATAAGCATAATAAGAACCGTGACTATAACTGCTGTGTACATAATCCATAACTCATCCACCATACCTACGGCTGTTATTATAGAATCGATAGAGAATACAAGATCTAAAATAATAATCTCTATCAAGGATTGACTGAAGTTCTTAGCAACTACCTTACCACTAGTAATGCCTCCCTCTTCCTCCGTTTTATGATAAATTTCCCTAGTACTTTTATAAATAAGGAACAGTCCTCCCACAATCAGAATAATATCTTTCCAAGACAACCCTATTTCAAAAATGGTAAATAGGGTTTGGTTTAGCTTTAGTATCCAAGAAATAACAGCTAACAACCCTAAGCGCATCAGCATCGCTAACCCAATTCCCCAATAGCGCAATTTATTTCTGTGCTCTGGCGGTAGCTTATCAGCTAGTATCGAGATAAAAATG
>JBBRHK010000410.1:0-2168 GCA_038222815.1 Chitinophagales bacterium | reverse complement strand
TACCCGTGCTTGAGTTTCTAGAACTTTCTAATCAAAAATTATTTAAAAAATATGTTTAGATAATTATTAATTACTATTTTATTTAGTATTTTTATACTAAATATTTAAGCAATTCAAGATGGAGCGAATAGAAGAAAAACTAAGCATTCTTGCCGATGCCGCAAAATACGACGTAAGCTGCAGCAGTAGCGGCAGCAAAAGAAAAAACGAGAACAAAGGTCTTGGTAACACAGGAAATGGCATTTGCCACGCTTACACTGAGGATGGAAGATGTGTATCTCTCCTCAAAATTTTGTTTACCAATGTATGCATCTTCGATTGCGCTTATTGTGTAAGTAGAAAAAGTAATGATGTAAAACGTGCAGCATTTACCGTACAAGAAGTCGTGGATCTCACGATGAATTTTTATCGAAGAAATTATATCGAAGGACTATTTATAAGCTCTGGGATTTTTAAAAATCCAGATTATACAATGGAGCGACTTGTGCTCATTGCTAAGAAACTAAGAACAGAGCATAAGTTTAACGGATACATTCATATAAAAACGATTCCTGGCGCACACGAAGACATCATAAAAGAAGCAGGGCTTTATGCGGATAGACTTAGCATCAATGTAGAAATGCCCACAGAAAAAAGTCTGGCCTTATTAGCACCAGATAAAAAACGAATAGATATGATACAGCCAATGACGGTTGTAAGGGATTCTATTCTTCAACATAAAGAAGATAAAAAAACAATGAAGAAGGCACCCAAGTTTGTGCCTGCGGGTCAGAGTACGCAAATGGTGATAGGTGCCACGCCAGAAACAGATCTAGAAATTCTTTACCTAGCTAATGGATTTTACAAGAAGATGAATATGCGCAGAGTATATTATTCTGGCTACGTACCTATTAGTAATGACAACAGGCTTCCTGCCATAGGAACGCCTGTACCTATGGTGAGAGAAAACAGATTGTATCAAGCTGATTGGCTTTTGCGTTTTTATGGTTTTAATGTAAATGAAATCGTAAATGTAGATAACCCTTTATTAGATATGGACGTAGACCCTAAGCTGGGCTGGGCTTTAAGAAATAAAGATATTTTTCCGATAGATATTAATAAAGCAGATTATGAAATGATCCTACGTATTCCGGGTATTGGCGTACAGAGTGCTAGGAAAATTGTAAACGCTAGAAAATTTACAGTCATCAATCTAGAGCATTTAAAAAAACTAGGTGTAGCCATCAATAGAGCCAAGTTTTTTATAGAAGCCGGCAACGATTACCAGACGAAAGACTGGCAGCCTTGGCAAGTAAAATCGCAAATACTTACGCAAGGTAATAGTAAGTATAAAAAGAATTTTTCTCCGCAGTTAGCAATGTTTTAAAAGACTAAGAATGCAACAAGTAATTTTTGATAGCAGTTGGGAAGGCTTACTCACAGCCATCTTTGAAGTGTATGAATATAAATTTTCAGCTGTACGAATAGCACGGGTAGGCAACAGCGCCTCTTTATTCTGCGAAGCGCATACCGCTCATACGAATGTTGCGAAAGCAGAAAGGGTACGCACACAATTAGAAAAACTTATAGGCAAAGGAGGGTTGCAAGATTTATACAAAACATTCTTGTCAGAAACGGATGAGGCCGCCAATTTAATTTTAAATTATGTGCTCTATGTCATCACCAATGGAAGCGATGCGGCAAAAAATTATAGCAATCCATTTGTTCTTGGCGTGCAGCAAACCGCCAAGAAAGTACACAGAGAAAAACACCGAATGGAAGCCTTCATCAGATTCCAATGCAGTAGCGACAATCTATATTATGCTTGGATAGAACCAGACTTTGATGTACTGCCCATCATTGCGACACATTTTAAAAATAGATATGCAGATCAGCAATGGCTCATCTATGATACCAAAAGAAAATATGGACTACACTACGACTTAGACACCGTACAAGAAGTTACCATCAATTTTGAGGTCGATATAAATAACAAAGCCGCCGCTGCAAAAGTATATGGCGCAACAGAAGAGCTCTATCAAACCTTGTGGAAGCAATACTTTAAATCTGTCAATATAAAAGCAAGAAAAAATACAAAGCTGCATATTCAACATATGCCGAAAAGGTATTGGAAGTATTTGGTGGAGAAGCAGGGGAGCTGATAATAGGGGTTTAGAAGGTTTAGGGGG
>JBBRHK010000409.1:0-2171 GCA_038222815.1 Chitinophagales bacterium | reverse complement strand
GCAAAGCTGTACAATTGAAAATAACTGCCATAGCTTGGGATAGGCTTGAAGGCTGTGGCCTGCATTGCTTGTGCAAAATAGTCTCGCTTGGCTTGCATTGAATTGGCTAGCTGCAAATATTTTTCATTAGGAATATATTCTGCTAGTGCAAACTGTACCGGTGAGAAACAAGTGAATGTATTGAACTGATGTACTTTTCTAAATGCCGACATATATTTTGCTGGAGCTACCGAGTAGCCAAGCTTCCAGCCGGTGCAGTTGTATACTTTACCAAAACTAAAACTTACAAAACTCCGTGCAAATAGTTCTGGGTAGGACAATACAGAAATATGCTTTTTATCATCGAAAACGAGGTGCTCATATACTTCATCGCTTATGATGAAGATGGACGTATCTCTTGTAATAGCAATCAATTGTTGCATATCAGCATCCGTAAGCAATGCACCACTTGGGTTGTGCGGCGAATTAATGATGATTGCTTTTGTTTTTAGGCTGATAGCTGCTTTTACTTTATCCCAAGGAATGCTGTAATCAGGAAATGTGAGAGCAATAGGCACGACAACTCCTCCATTGATTTCAATGTTGGGGATATAACTGTCATAAGCTGGTTCAAAAACAATAACCTCATCTCCCGGTTGAAGAATTGTAGTGAAGGCGGTATATAATGCATAAGTACCGCCCGGAGTTACAGTAATTTCTTCCGTTGCATTTATTTTCGTACCATACAATTTTTGTATTTTTTCTGCTAGCACTTCTCGTAGTTGTGGTAATCCATTGGCGTGTACATATTGGTTTTTACCATCTAACATTGCTTTATTTACTAGGCCTGTAAGTTCTTCATCTACTGCAAAGTCTGGGAAACCTTGCCCGAGATTTATGGCATTGTGCTCTACTGCAAGGCTACTCATTGTGGTAAAAATGGTAGTGCCTACATTTGGAAGTTTATCGTTTATTTGCGGAGTTAGCATAAAATTATTTTACTCAAAATTAAAGCGGTGTTATTTAAACTCTAAAAATAATTTAGTTTTACTTTAAAGGAGTTTTAATTTTACCTTTAACCCTATGAAAAAAACAACGTTATTCTTAAGTATTTTATTTTTTACAGCAATGAATGTTACTGCACAATCTGCTTACACGACAATGGATGACCCTAGCCACGCAGGTGGTTTTATTTACAATGGCATCATTACAAAGTATGCACTAATAAATCAGCCATCGTTTACTTGGTATGCTGCTAATCAAAAAGCATATACTGCTCCGGTAAGTCTGTCTGCTGGTATGAAAGCCAATAAAGATGCCGTAACCTATATGATTTTTGGTGGCACTTGGTGCGAAGACACACAATTTATTCTACCAAAGTTTTTTAAGGCTCAAGAAGAAGCAGGCGTGGCAGATTCTAAAGTAAGTTTCATAGGCGTAGATAGGCAAAAGAAAAGTATTGGAAATGTTGCCTCAGTAATGGGAATTACAAATGTTCCTACCATTATCGTTATGAAAAACGGCAAAGAAGTAGGGAGAGTGATAGAATATGGAACTACTGGCAAATGGGACGAAGAACTTGCGGCTCTACTTAAATAATCGGAGTTGGCTTTGTTACACTTTCTTCTCCTGCGGGCTGCACAATGATACTTGTCTCGCTGGTTGAGAATTTAATGTTTTGCTCATGCATATAATCTGACACCTCAAGCAATACCTCTTCTCTCACTTTATTAAACTCAAGTATTGGAATTGGATTTGTAAACAATTCGATTTTAATTGTAAGACCTTCACGCTTTAGTTCTGAAACATACACACTATGCTCTGTGAAAATTTCTCCATGTGAAGTGATGATACGCTTAAAGCCTGTAAGTAATTTCCTGATAGTGTCTGAATTATTACTGGTATCAATATCTAATAGAATTAACGCTCTTCTCAATGTTCTAAAGCTATAATTATCTAACACTCTATCTACCATTTGCTTATTAGGAACAGTAATGAGTGTTTTATCTAGCGTTCTTATTCTTGTACTTCTGAGTCCTATTTTTTCTACAGTACCCGTGTAGCTGTTTACATTTACAAGATCCCCAGTATAAAAGGGTTTATCAAGAAAAATGATAAAGGATGCAATAATATTTTCTATACTTTCTCTTCCTGCAAGTGCAAGCGCAGCACCAGCAATCCCTAAGCCTCCA
>JBBRHK010000408.1:0-2172 GCA_038222815.1 Chitinophagales bacterium | reverse complement strand
TTTTTGCCTAAACATTGAAAAGGAAGGTTACTAAATATGCCAGAGGGAATAATACAGAGTTTATCTTTTCCCTTTATTTTATCATATACAGAACCTATTAGTATGTTATATAGCTCACCAGATTGCTTTGTAAAATCACCAGCGGGTTTTGGTTCTTCTTCATCTAGAGGGTCAGACCTCAAGGATAGGGCACCAGTGCCAGAAGGTCTTCCTGTATTTTTTATTGTGGCAATAAGGTCTTCTATTTTTTGATTTACGTCAAGTGTCATTGTATCTACTAATAACTGTTCATTGGTGAGAGAGAAAATCATCAGTGTATTGTTATTTTGTAAATACAGCAAAACAGCTACATCTTTAGGTAACTTCCCCTTATAATTATTAAATTCATTTGCATTGGTGTTGCTAAAATACATACCTAGATCAGGAAATTTCTCTACTACATCTTGTACGAAGTTATTATAGTCAATTTCTTGAATTTCAATCTTTTTTAAAGTAGCAAGTTTTGCTTCACCATCTTGTTTGGCTGCAGTTTCTTCAAGTTGTTTTTTCTGTTGCTGAAGCGCTAATAGTTTTTTTAAGGCCTCATTTTTTTCTAAATCATTTGTAGAAGTGCCTAGTGAACCAGACAATTCTTTTATACCTGCAATATTGCTTCTATTAGCATAATTCCAAGCCTCAGCAATATTACCAGTGTTGTAATAGGCAAAGGTTAGTTTTTCATACAAATCGGACTTTCTTGGATCGTTGTTGTAAATCTTTGCTGCTGCTTCTCCCCCATAAAGATTCTCGGTATTCTTATCAAGTTGGGTTGCAGCTTTTTTAAAATTGGTTATAGCTAACTCGAAGTCCTTTCTATTATACTGTATAAGGCCGAGCTGGTAATAGGATTCCCAGCCGGATGCCATATTATATTTAGCAGTGAGTGCTGCTGCATCTTTAAAATATTCTTCTGTTTTCAACAAATCTGAAGTATTAAGTGCAATTAATCCTAAATGAACAAGAGCATCGATTATCTTTTCTGGTTCACTACTTTCTTTCCCAATTCTATACACTTCTAAATATGCTGTGTTTGCTAAATCATACTTTTTAGTTTCGTAATATGATCTCCCAAGACTAGTATATAAGCCTGACAAAATTCTATTTATTTTAATTTTTTTAGCTATTGGAATTAACTTCAAAAGTTCTTTTTCTGCTTCAGAATATCTCTTCAAGTATACTAGACACTCTGCTACATTGCCAGCATTTAAAACATAAATTTCATCTATTAGATCTTGTCTTATTAAACTTAGTGCTTTTGCATGATTTTTATAAGCGTTTTGGTAATCTGCTTGTTTGAAATATACAACTCCGATGTTAGTAAAAGCGGAAGATCTACCCTCTTGAATATTTTGGTCATTAAAAATGCTGTCTGCAATTAAAAAAGTTTGAATAGCTTCTTTATACCGTCCTTGACTCTCTAAAAGCGTACCTCTTGATATAAAATTATTTGCAAGTTGAATGATGTTTCCCGACTCACTAAATATTTTTAACGCAGAGTCACTATTTTTCAATCCTTCTTCAAACTCTCCCATTAGTCCGTACACAAAGGATGAGGCAGCTAAACTTTTGCCTAATGCGATTTTGTTGTTTATTTCCTCGGCAAGTTTTATTGCTTTTTTATAAGTTGAAATGGCTAAATTAAAATCGCCTTGTGAGGTTTGAATATTACCAATACTTATTAAATTACTTACAACACCGGATTTACTTAGTGTGTCAAGTATCGCCACCGATTTATTTAAATAAATAATGGAGCTATCCAATTCGCTTTTACGCTCTAAGCCATAAGCCTTAAGTCCAAAATAAGAAGCTGCTTGGTATCCTGTGCCAAGCTCTATACTAAGCCGTGAGCATTCTTGTAGGTGCTTATCAGCGATTTTGAAATTTCCGCTGTTGTAGGCTGATGCCGTTAAGAGATACAGGGCACTAAATTGTAGTCCTACATTATTTGTCTTTTTACAAGATGCCACACATAGCTCTAAGTACTCTCGTGCCTTTACTGAGTCTACGCTTAGTAGCGCACTGCCTAGATTGTACCATCCATCTTCTGATGATTTCACACTTACTCCAATTGCCTTTTCGAAATACTTTACCGCTAATTTATAGTTCCCATCATTTTCAAATACTTCTCCTTGT
>JBBRHK010000407.1:0-2254 GCA_038222815.1 Chitinophagales bacterium | reverse complement strand
TTATCCCGGCTATAATGAGGAGGGTGCCAATGATGGTAGTTATCTCCTAAGCAGGGTAATATGTGAAGATAAAAGGATGAAAACTAAATCTGGTATTACAATAGGGCAGAATAAGATAGATATCATAACCCAACTTAGCGGAATGAATATCAGTTTTGATTTTCATAAATTTCAAAATTATGACACTGATGGCAAGCCTACTAAATCATTTTCCGAGCAAATCACTATAAGAGATACGGATGCTGGCAGCTCCTTGATTTTAAATATCAGCAAGGAAAAAATAATTTCTTTTGAATTGTTTTTACAAGAAAGTGGTTGTTAATTTTTAAAAGTCAAAGAATTAATTCCTAATGACATTTAAAATAATCAAATGGTTCTCTACAATCTTGGCATTGGTACAATGCCTTACAAGCAGTAGAGCCAAACTGGCTTAGTAGGGCTGTATTTTCACTTTTACATTGAGGACAAGCAGGATTTTCATTGCCACTTTTCGGTGGAGCAATGCCATAAGCTTTTAGTTTTTCTTTTCCTGTTTCCGTCATCCAGTCTGTAGTCCAAGCTGGGATCAAGGTTTGCTTTAACTCAAAATGCTTGAAGCCTTCTGCAGCCATTGCTAACCTAATATTGATGCTAATCATATCCATTGCTGGGCAGCCGCTGTAAGTGGGTGTAATGCTGATAATGATTTTCTTATCTGCATCAAATGTCACCGACCGTACAATACCTAAATCAAGTATCGACAACACAGGAATTTCTGGATCAGAAATACCTTCTAATAATGCCCATACTTTTTTTATACTGGCTTGTTGTGCTATGTTGTAGGTAGATTCCATTTTTTAAACATTTACCAAGCTGCACCGGGATGCACTCTTTGCAAGTATTGCATCTCTGCTAATATAAAGCCTAGCTTTTCTGTATGAATGCCTTGTTTGCCACCAGTCTGCATAAAAGCATTTGCATCTGGAATCGTAAGTGTGGCTTCTATAAATACTTCATTGACCTTTTGTAGCCATTGAGATTTCATTGCTGGAAAATCTAACGGAAAACCTGCAGCTATAACTTTCTCTTCTATATCAGATGGTATAAACATCTCGCCTGTGTAAGACCAAAGATTATCTACCGCTTGCTCCATTCTTTCTTTGCTTTCTTCGGTGCCATCGCCAAGCCTACACACCCAATCACTACACCAAGTACTATGGTATTTGATTTCTTTTAAAGACTTTATCGCAATACCGGCCAACTGCTCATCCTCACAATTACTGAGTGCTGCATATAAAGACTCGAGATAAATAGTATAAAAAAATTGTCTTACGATTGTTTGTGCCCAATCACCATTTGGCTGCTCACAAAGCAGCAGATTTCTAAATTCTCGTTCTCCTCTCAGATAGGCCAATGAATCTTCTGTATTCGAAGAGCTACCATCCACTTCATTCTTTATTTGTGCAGCATATTGATAAAAATTTCTAGCTTGTCCTAGCAAATCAAGCGTAATATTAGTGATGGCAATATCCTGTTCTAAGATAGGACCGTGGCCGCACCAAGTGCCATTTTGCTGTGCCAAAATAAGGCTGCTATCAGCAAGTTGTAAAAGGTAGTTATAAATATTGTTGTTCACGGCAGGAAGTTGTTTTTTGTTATTTGTTGGCAAGCTTTCCTTACAGGATGCATTGCTAAAAAGTAGAAATTCAATGTTAAAGTGATAATATGATAATCAGCGTTTTGAAATTTGTTATGGGCATATATTTAATGATATTTTTTTATAAGGTCGTCCCTCCGGGACTTTAAAATAAAACTAGATTTTTTCTACCATAAGTTCGTCCCTCCGGAACTTTTATAATGAATAAATCCTAAAAATAGAGAGATGTTATTTATACGCAATAATTTTTTCATTAAAACTTGCTACTGAATAAAAAAAATTACATATGCCCCACCGCATCTGGAATATCATAAAAAGTAGGATGCCTGTATATTTTATCATTGGCTGGTTCGTATAGCGCTTCCGCATCTGCGGGGTCGCTAGCGTGTATATGTTTGCTTTCCACTACCCAAATGCTCACACCTTCTTGTCGGCGTGTGTACACGTCTCTAGCATTTTCGATTGCCATAGCAGCATCTGCTGCATGCAAGCTTCCGCAGTGCTTATGGTCAAGTCCTTGTCTGCTCCTTAAAAAAACTTCCCATAATGGCCAAGCATTTTTATCTTCTGTGTGTGGCGTTTTATCTGCGGCACTAGCTCCTTCGCTATCACCAAAGT
>JBBRHK010000406.1:0-2258 GCA_038222815.1 Chitinophagales bacterium | reverse complement strand
AATCAACATCATACACAAATCTTTTAAAATAATTTTTTGTATTAAAAAGAATACTATCCCCTGTACCAGCGAATTCGCCCCATTGCATTAGGTTCTGCTCTTTCAAAGAAAATAAAAATTCACTTCTGCTAAATTTTAAATGCTCTTTAGTAATATAGCCGTAAGGTGAAAACCTAATTTCATCTTGAGGATGGATAAACTCCGAGAAGGCTTCGTAGTCTTTGCTTTTGATAACCCTAAGAATCTCTTTGGTATAATCTAATAACAAAGAGTCTTTATCAATACTTATCGTTGCTGATTTAGCAGAAGTAGTAAGTGTATCAATAGGCAATACAGGCTCAGTATTTGAAACAGTCTGCTGTTGATTACAAGAAAAAATTACTATAAGGAGGAGGGAATATTTTATATGTTTCATCGGATAAAGCTAGGATTTATTTGACATGGGCATTGTAAAACAGCTTATGTGCATTGCAATGTAAGATAACAAATAGATGACGCTTGTAATTGTAACCTACTATTATGCACAAATTAGAAAATAATATTTATTATGCGCATAATAAACATTTATGCGTATCTTAGATAAATGAAAACAAGAGTAAACTTAACGATAGATAATGATTTACTGTTAATAGTCAAATCAATTGCACAAAAAAAGCAGACTAGTGTTTCTGAATTGGTCGAAAATTATTTTAAAGCAATTTCGAAGCCAGCAAAACGTAAAAACATTTTGCAATTAGTGGATACTTTACCAGCTGTAAAGATTGATAAAAATGCTGACCTAAAAGATTTGTATTATAAATCTCAATCAGAGAAATATGGCTTCTAAAGTTTTCATAGATGCAAACATCATTCTAGATCTTACCTTAAAGAGAGAATACTATTCAGATGCGGTAAAACTCTTTGAATTAGGATTGTCTGGGAATATCATTTTACACGCCAGTCCTTCTGTTACGCATATTGTAGGTTATTGGCTAAGCAAAACATACGGGATTGCCAAAGCAAAAGAACTTCTACTCACATTATTAGCAGATATAAGAGTAATAGATATCCCACACGATAATGTTGTAGCAGCTTTACACTCTAAGATGAAAGACATTGAAGATGCCCTACAATACTATACTGCCCTTCATCATAGATTGGATTATTTTATTACTAGGGATAAGGGACTAGTGAAAGAAAGCACTGCTATTTTGCCGATTGTTACTGTCAAGGAATTTTTAAAAGATATGCAGTAACAAATTGTTTTAGTGGGATTCCCAGCAAGAAAACAAGTAATTTCGAAAATGCCATAGCAGCATAAGACTCAATTGAGTAGGTTAGAACTCAAATTGTTAATCATACTTTTAAAACTACTTACTATTTAGCAAAATCGGTTCTCCGAAACCCAATTCTTTCATCCTTGGTAACTGCGTTTTTGCATCACCTACAACCAGCCAGATCATTTTATTCGCATCCAGATATTTTTTAGAAAGCTCTTTGATTCTTTCAAGGCTCATTTCATTTACGATTTTTTCCCGCTGCTTTACATAATTCGGCATCCAGCTATACTTGCTAATATTCTCGAGCATATTTAGTTTTGATCCTGCGGTTTCAAATGCTCTTGCATTACTCTTAATTAAAAAGCTTTTGGTTGTTTCTAAATCTTTTGCCGAATAATTCTTACCATAATTTTCAAGAATCTCTTTTATTAATTGTGCTGACTCTAGCGTTACGTTTGTTCTTACGCTGCTGCCTATTGTAAAAGCCCCGGCTGTAGTGGTGCCCGAGAAGCCAGAATTAATTCCATAGGTATAACCCTTGCCTTCTCGTAGTTGTTGGGTAAGCTGAGAAGCAAATCCGCCGCCGCCTAAAATATAATTCATCACCGTAGCAGGATAATAATCTTTATCAATAACAGCTAGTGCTGGGTAACCAAAACGTATCACTGATTGTTTTGCATCTGGCACATCATAAAAATATACTTTCGAAGTTGCTGGTGCATTTGGGGTGGCGTAGGATGGAATATTTACAAGCTTACTTTTCCAATTAGTTACAAGGCTAGTAAGTGGAGCAACTATGGCATCTTTTCCAAGAGAACCTACCACATTCATTTTAGCTATGGAAGGTGAAATGCTTTTGGAGTAAAATGCTTTTAGGTCATCGATGCTGATAGCATTTACTGTTTCAATAGTTCCTAAGATATTTCTTGAACGGATGTTATCTTTTCCAAAAATCAATTCATTGTAAAAGTTTTGCGCAATAGCATTTGGGTTGGCCTC
>JBBRHK010000405.1:0-2266 GCA_038222815.1 Chitinophagales bacterium | reverse complement strand
TCCTATCACTATAATAAGTACTGATGTCTGGCTCTTGTTTAGCAGCTAATGATTTTTTACCAAATGCAATAGCTGTGAGCAATGCAGCACTACCGAGGAATTTTTTTCTGTTCATGTAAATAGTTTTGAAGCTAAATGTATAAAATATTTTTAATATGGACATTACAGATTTGATGTTTTGTGACCTTAAATAGTTTCTTTACAAAATTTATCTAATATATAAATCTGCAGTTAATTTTTCTAAGTCTATTTCAGGATAGCAAGCTTAGCTTCACCATATAAACTGTAAAGACCCATAAGTGTATGATGTTGTTAAAGAATGGCATCAATAATTTCCCTCAATTGATTTTTATGATGCAGCGGTTTTTGGATTAGCTTGTGTAAGATAGAGCCTAAATAGAATTTCAATGAAAAGGATTTGAATTAAAGATGATACAATTAGTTCAGTCTTCGAATACAGCTCATTACTCAAAGGGGCAGTTTAATAGTGGTTTTAATATCTCCATTTGCTGAATCACCCAATCGGGTGGCTTCACTAAATAAATAATAAATTAGTTTTAATGCTGCTATTGATGCTAACAGAAATAGCTGTTCAGCTCCTCTCACGTTTAAATTTTTTTAATATGAAAACTTTTACTTTATTACTATTTTTCTTGTCCTTTTTAGTGAGTTCAAATGCTCAAGCTCCTATTAATGATGATTGCGCTGCTGCAATCGCAGTCAATATAAATCCATATTCCACAACTTGTACTAATAGCATTTCAGCCTCTACACTTAATGCTACGCCTTCATCCGCTACTAGTAGCTGTGGAAACGCTGCAGCAAATGATGATATCTGGTACAGCTTTGTAGCCACATCTAACCAAGCAATACTTAGATTCACTAACGCAACTTACTCTGGTGGGGGCGCTGCTTCTATCGGATATACTTTATATGATGGCTCTTGCGCTAGTCTTGTAGAAACATCTTGTGATAATGGTTTTGGTTTTGTGTCTGGCTATAAGATAATGGGCGGCCTCAATATTGGCACAACCTATTTTATTAAATTATACGGAGCTAACAATACTAGTACGCTTACTTTTAATTTTTGCATTCAATCCGTGCCTCAGCCTCCAATTAATGATGATTGTGCAAGTGCAATAGTAATTAGCCCTAATGCTTTTAGTGCTACCTGCACTACTCCAATAATGGCCAACACTACAGGTGCCACAGCATCCACGCCTACATCTACCTGCGACAATGGAAGTGGTAATGATGATATCTGGTACAAATTTATAGCTAACTCTACCAAGGTTATTATGCGGTATAGTAATCTAGTTTCTACAACAGGAGATGGAACTGTAAGAATAGGTTACGCTTTATATGAAGGAAGTTGCCCAAGCAGTTCTACTAGTTTTTACTGTAATAATGCTTTTGGTTTTGTAAGTGGTTATGAGATTATTCCAGGGCTTACCATTGGCACAGAGTATTATCTTAAAGTATATAGCCAAAACGCAAATAATTTTGCGACCTTTAATTTCTGTATTCAATCTGTACCAGAACCGCCTGTAAATGATGAGTGTGCTGCTGCAATAGCAATTACTCCTGAAGCTTTTAGTGCTACCTGTACTAATCCAATAAGTGCTAATACAACTGGCGCCACTGCCTCTACGCCTACATCTACCTGTGATAACGGAAGTGGTAATGATGATATCTGGTATAAGTTTACGGCCGCCTCTACTAAGATTATTTTGCGGTATAGCAATTTATTATCTACCACAGGAGATGGAACGGTGAGGATAGGTTATGCCATTTATGAAGGCAGTTGTCCTAGCAGTCCTACTAGTTTTTACTGCAATAATGCATTAGGTTTTGTGAGCGGTTATGAGATAGTTGCTGGGCTTACTATTGGATCAGAATATTATTTAAAAATTTACAGCCAAGGTGATAACAACTATGCAAGCTTCAATTTCTGTATACAATCCGTACCTGAGCCGCCTTTAAATGATGAGTGTGCTACAGCGATATCTATATCGCCTACTGCATTTGGTGCTACTTGTACAAGCTCAATAAGTGCGAGTACAACTGGCGCTACCGCTTCAACACCTACATCCACTTGTGATAACGGAAGCGGTAACGATGACATTTGGTATAAGTTTACTGCTGCGTCTACTAAAATTATTTTGAGGTATAGTAATTTGGTATCTACGACAGGAGATGGTGCTTCGAGAATTGGCTATGCTATTTATGAAGGAAGTTGTCCAAGTAGTTCTGCTAGTTTTTATTG
>JBBRHK010000404.1:0-2288 GCA_038222815.1 Chitinophagales bacterium | reverse complement strand
GTATCTGCTAGGGCTGCCCTTTCAGCCAATATAAATTTTGAATGTAAAGAGTTGTGGGTGTAAAAAACAAAATTGGTTTCGTCTAATACTTCTATTTCTGCGCTACATAATTGCGCTACGGTACTATCTTTTCCCTGAGCTCTAAGTTTCTTGCAAACTGCCTCCATCATTGCATCTACGCCGGCTTTAGTAAGTGGGACAATAGGTATTTCTATCTCTATTGTGCTAGCCACTTCTTTCTGCAATTTTTTTAGAGAAGCTAAAGTAGGCGAAGTAGATACTGTTGCAGGCTGCGCCTGTTTTGGAGCTGCCTCCTTCTTTTTTAGCTCTGCTCTCGGCTCTTCAATGTGAAGTGTGGCTTCCTCGTGCTGAGGTAAAGGAATAGATTTTGTTTCTATCCTTTTCTCTTGAATTTTTGCAGCTGGAATACCAATTGGTCTTATGGCTTTAAAAGCCAAACTCTTTACGCCGTCAAGAGATTTTTTTTTACAACTGCATCATCAGATGCAGTAATAGTAATGGCTTGTTGTAAGTAAGTAAGTTTAATAAGCGCAAGCTCTACGTGTAGTTTCTTGTTTTTTGCTTGCTTAAAGTTGATAGCATTATCACTCAATAAATGCAGCGCAGCAATCATCCAATTGGCTGGCACTTGCTGTGCCACTTCCTTAAACTTTAATTTGAACTCTTCGGCTACATCCAATAGATTAGCCACTTTCGGATCAGTACTCATTAAAAGGTTCCTGATGAATTCCATCATTCCTTCTAAAAATGTATCTGCCTCAAACCCCTTTTGCAACACCTCATCAAACAATAACATAGCTTCCGCTAGTTCTTGCTTTTGTAAATGTTCCATCAACCTAAAATAATAATCTTCATCAAGAATATTAAGGTGTTCTAAGGTATTGCTGTAGGTAATTTTACCATTAGTGAAACTTACAATTTTATCGAGAATACTTAAGGCATCTCTTAGGCAACCCTCACTCTTCTGTGCTATGACGTGAAGCGCTGCTGGCTCTGCGGTAATTTTTTCTTTAGTCGCAATTTCTTGCAAATGATTTACCGTATCATTAGTTGTAATTCTTTTAAAATCAAAAATCTGACAACGGCTCAGAATAGTAGGAAGAATCTTGTGCTTCTCTGTTGTAGCTAAAATAAATATGGCAAATGGTGGTGGCTCCTCTAAAGTTTTTAGAAATGCATTGAAGGCCGCACTACTCAGCAAATGTACCTCATCTACAATATACACTTTGTAGTCTCCTGCCTGTGGGGCAAATCTTACTTGCTCTGTAAGCGTTCTGATATCATCTACAGAGTTATTACTCGCCGCATCTAGCTCGTGAATATTTAAAGAAGTTCCATTATCAAAACTCTTACAGCTATTACATTCGTTGCAAGCTTCTGTGTCACTTGTTTTATTAGTACAGTTAATCGTCTTTGCTAGAATCCTTGCACAGGTCGTTTTGCCCACACCCCTAGGACCACAAAATAAAAATGCGTGCGCTAGTTGATTATGACCAATAGCATTTTTTAATGTAGTAGTAATATGCTCCTGCCCCACCACAGTGCTAAAGTTCTGTGGGCGGTACTTCCGAGCAGAAACGACAAATTTATCCATATTATAATCCTTCTTTTTTACAGCTGGCATATATTCTTACGCCGACAACAAATTTAGTGAAGATTGTGTAGGGTTGCAAATGGATTATTTTTAGTCGTCATTATTAAAAAAATTTCGTTTTAAATCACTTAGAGCTAATAGAATTATATTTATACATAACCCCATCCATCAGTCTACTTTTTGAAAATGCCACATTTTTGCATCTAAGAATCCATATAAAATAATTTCATTTTTCGTAGATTTAGTCCAATATGAAACTTTTACTCCTTATACTCCTAGCTAATTTAACTTACCATTCCTTTGGCCAACAAGACAACCGCATTCAACTTGGACAGGTTATTGGCAGCTCTATCGAAGAGTTTAGAATTGAAAGGCGAGACTATGAAAACATAATAGATTCTGCTCTTAAGCTTCAAGACATTACAAAAAGCAAATACTTAATAGAGATAAGAATGTACGAAAGCCCTTCTCTTTTCCCAACGATGGCCTGTACTGTTTTGTATTATGATACGGTATTTCATCTTGAAAGGTGGTTAAGCTTGAAGGACGAATGGCAAGAAAAATATGAAGTAGAATCAACAATCCCTTTAAGTAATATTAATCCAGAAACTATTTTTAATCAACTTACTGCACTTGGTATTTTTTCATTAGACAATAGTACAGTACCTGTTAA
>JBBRHK010000403.1:0-2324 GCA_038222815.1 Chitinophagales bacterium | reverse complement strand
ATTGAAAAATCGTTAAGGATTATTTTTATGAATTTTAATCCATTGGAGATTTATAATTTGCTTCATTGTTAGGTAAAGTATACTGTGATTATTCAATAGTCCAATTTTGTAATTGCAATCTCATTTTAAAAATATATTTTAATGGGTTGATAATCAGTAGTTAAGTTATTCTAGCTAAGAAATTAATAATTTGTACAAATTACTGTACATTTGCACTCAATTTTAATAATAAGTACGGTCTGAAATCGTACATAAACGAAAAGAAATGAAAAAAGATATTCACCCAATTAATTACCGTACTGTAGTATTTAAAGATATGAGTAATGGTACAATGTTTTTGAGCAAGAGCACAACAGTAACCAACGAAACTGTAGTTTTTGAAGAAGACGGAAAAGAATACCCAGTTATCAAATTGGAGATTTCTAACACTAGTCACCCTTTCTACACTGGTAAAAATGTACTTGTAGATACTGCTGGTCGTATTGATAAATTTAATAAGCGTTTTGGTAAGAGAACGGGTGCTGCTGCAACTGCTGCTCCTGCTGCAGAAGAGAAAGAAGCATAATTCTTACTATTTGATATTAAAAAAGCCTCGATTTAGTCGGGGCTTTTTTGTGGAAATAATCTTCTCGTCTAACTAAGTTGCGTTAGTGACTTGTTTCGGTTTACTTTTGTAAAATATTTTAACCTATGAAGTGTTTATCTATTTGCCTAATTGCATTTTCGTTTATTACCAGCTCAACCCTTGCTCAAAAGAAGCTTTCTCCTAAAGATGCATCCAGCACTGTATCATTTACTATTAAGAATTTTGGAATAACGGTAGATGGTAAATTGTCTGGTCTTACAGGGAATATTATAATTGATGAGAATAACCCCACTAAAAGCACAATAGATGTTACGGTAGATGCGACTACCATAAATACTAAAAATGATAAGAGAGATAAACACCTAAGAAATGAAGATTATTTTGAAGTAATAAAGTATCCTACTTTACGTATAAAAAGTACAGCTATAACCGCCACTAAAACCGTTGGGACGTACTTGCTCAAAGCCAACCTCACCATCAAAAATATAATTAAGGAAGTTAGCTTCAACATCACTGTATTACCAAGTGGCAAGGCCTATATGTTTGCAGGTAGTTTTGAAATAGACAGAACGGATTTCAATGTGGGAAAAAGCTCGATGGTGCTAGGTGATAAAGTAAAAGTAAATCTTAAAGTACTAGCGGAGTAGGAGATTTGTGAATTACGAATTACGAACGATTGTTAATAAATTGCACAATGGAACTGGAAGCCCAACTTTAAAATACTAGATTGCTTTAAATCCATACGTCTTTGTTATAAGTACTAGAAACTTTTCTAGACACTAAACTTTCTAAACCCTCTAAACCTTCTAAACTCTCCAATGAAATCTCTTCTAAAAGCCTTCTTCTGGGGAATGATGATAAGCTTCTTAGGTACTTTACCTATTGGTACAATGAATGTGATTACTATGCAAATTGGTATTCAAGAAACATTGGAGAATGCCTATTATTTTGCTGCAGGTGCAATGTTGGTTGAGATAATTTATGTAAGAGTTTCGTTGGTGGCAATAGATTGGATTTTGAAACGGCAAAAGCTAATGAAGTACATGGAGTGGGCTACCTTCATCGTTATTTTAGCGCTTGCCATAGGAAGTTTTACGGCTGCCGCAAAAGGCGATGGTTCTTCCAAAAGTGTTTTCTTAGATAATAATATTCACAGGTTTTTATTAGGAATGATGATGAATGCTCTAAACCCTGTGCAGATTCCATTTTGGTTTGGATGGAGCACGGTGCTTTTTTCTAAAAATATACTAGAAGCTAAGCCTGTCTTTTATAATATTTATGTAATTGGAATCGGTATTGGTACAATGCTAGGAAAGACTATTTATATTATAGGTGGTCCTTGGCTAGTGGGTAAAATTACGAATGCACAGCAATATATTAACTGGGTCATTGGAGGCATATTTACCCTTACTGCCATCATTCAATTAATAAGAATTTTAAGGAATAAAGGGATTGACAGTAAGATGAAGGATGTTAAGGCAGGATAGGTCTATCCTTCCGCCTCCATCTCCAAAGCCCATTTATCCCTATCGTCCGGACTGAGTTTCCACGGAGCAAAATTGTTTTCAATATTGCTAAACATTCCGTTCCATTCTTGTGGCGCATTACTTTCTTCCATCACTAGGCTTCTGCGTAGTTCGTAAATAATATCAAGCGGATTAATGCTTATAGGACATTCAGTAACACAAGCATTGCAAGAAGTACAAGCTCGTAGTTCTTCTACAGTAATGTAATCGTG
>JBBRHK010000402.1:0-2376 GCA_038222815.1 Chitinophagales bacterium | reverse complement strand
CAAATCAGCCAACTATTAACAACGTAACTGGTACAGCTACCGTAAATGATTTGTATTTAAAAACCCCAGCCCTTCTTACCTTAAGCAATGTGACAGGAGGTTCTTTACAAGTGTATAGAAATTTTAATAATAGAGATGGTTTAATAAATGGTCTGAATGGTGTGATGGAAATGAAAGGCACAGCAGCGCAGGTAATTCCTGGTGCTTTGTTTGTGAATAATGCTTTAAGAGATTTAATCATTTCAAACACACAAGCAGCGCCTGGCGTGAGTTTAGGCGGAGCCTTAGATATTTATAGAAGCCTTACTTATAGCGCTGCAGGATTAAGGTTTAATACCAACGATTCTTTAACGTTAAAATCTACAGCGGCTTTTACAGCTTTCATTGGAAACTTTACGGGTAAAGCTTTTACTGGTAAGACAACAATAGAACGATATTTAAGAAGCTATAAGTCCTGGAGATTCTTAGCTACACCAATAGCTATTGCTACCTCGCCAAGTATTAGAGACTCTTGGCAAGAAGGGGGCAGTATGGTTTCCAATGGCTTTGGTACGCAAATTACTAGTGTTGGTCCAGGCGCAATAGGTATGGATCAATTCACGCCATTTCCATCAATGAAAGCTTTTGATACTTTAATAAGCAACTACGTAGGTGTTTACAATACGAATAATCCCATAGCTAATAAGGCAGGATATTATGTTTTTGTAAGAGGAGATAGAGCGGTAGATATTTGGGGAGGACCAACAGCGACGAACTTGAGAATAAAAGGAGATATTTTAAGGGGTGACCAAGTGTTCACTGTCCCCGTAAGTAAGTTTGCCAGTTTTGGTAATCCTTACCCAGCGCAAATTGATTTTAGAACTGTTACAAAAACAAATGTTGTAGATCAGTATATGCTATGGAATCCTGCTAGCAGTGGCCTATACGGCGTAGGGGCTTACGAAACCTATGTACGCACTGGTGGAACTGGTGACTATTTAAGAGTGCCGGGCGGTGCAGTTAATAATTTTATAGAGAGCGGTCAGGCAGTATTCCTACAAAATAATCTAGCCCCTATTGGAACGATAACTGTGAAGGAAACTGATAAATCGACGGGTAGTGAATTGATAAGTAGAGAAAGTACATACGTGTCAGAGCATTCTTTTTTCCTAGACATGTATTACAACGATGCCAATGGTCAGGCCTTCTTGGAGGATGGCGTGTTTGTGGCTTTTGCGAGAAATCAGTCAAAGGCTATAGATAATGGTGACGTAATAAAAATTTTAAACACTACTAATAACCTGTACATTACGAGTAATGGAAGAAGACTAACAGTAGAACGTAGGCCATTAGTAACAGAGAATGATACCATCTATTTAAATCTTGATAGAACTATTTTGGGTAAATATACATTTGAAGTGAAACCATTTAATCTAGATTTTAATGGGCTTGAGGCAAGAATGTATGATAAGTTTACTAATGTATTTACAACATTTTCTACATCAAGCAATACAAAGATTGATTTCAATATCACTAGCGATGCAGCTAGTAAAGCATTAGATAGATTTAAAATTGTATTTACCCAAGCTGCTCATTTACCTTTCAGCTTCACAAAAGTAGAAGCAATAAAGAATATGGATAAATCTATAGGAGTGAATTGGAGTGTAGAAAACGAGTACAACGTACACAAGTACGATGTAGAGCATAGTACAGATGCGGTTGTATACACAAAATTAAAAACTCTTGATGCCTTAGAGCTAGCATCTGGCAGAGCTAGTTACCTTTCTTCTGATGCTAATCCTGTATTAAAAGAAACGAATTACTACCGCATAAAAGCGACTACTTATGATGCTGCCATAGTGTATAGTGATGTCGTGAAAATTGATGCAGAGCAGATCGTAATTGTAAAGCCACAAATTACAGTTTTCCCTAATCCAGTAAAAGGTGGGTTTGCAAATCTTTCATTTGCAGGACAGAGAGCTGGAAAATATAACGTAGTCATTTATGATAATTTAGGAAAGGTTGTTTCTATAACGAATATCATCATAGCGGATGCTCAGCAAACGGTAAAAATAACTGTGCCTACCGCAAAAGCAATCTATACGATGGCTATCTCGAAGCCTGATGGGGTAAAGGAAACCATTAATTTAGTAGTACAGTAGAGTAGTATAAATGAATCATATTGAAAGCCCTGCTAAAAATTGCAGGGCTTTTTATTTGAACCTATTTGATGAAATTATCTATTGTATTTTGTTTGGTACGGTTGAATAAAGTGTGTCTTAGTGTTGCAGTCTGAATATATTATTTTGAGGTAAAAGTCGGGCAAAGACTGTTTTGATTTAGGTCAAACTAATTGCTTGCCCGACTTTTTTTCTTTCTAGCTTCTGCTCAAATTTA
>JBBRHK010000401.1:0-2400 GCA_038222815.1 Chitinophagales bacterium | reverse complement strand
AAGTATGGCTTCAAAGATGTATCCCCTATACCAGAAGATGTAAAGACATTTAGAGTAACCTATTTAGAAAATAAGGCGCAATATATAAATGGTCAGCTTTCACCACAACTTACTGACAGGCTAAGGCAAAAAATTATAAATACAACAAGGCTTAAGCAAACAAGTGATGATGATGGTCATTACGATATTGGTGGTTATGTATCACAGTTTTATGTAACAACATCTGGGATAGCCAACGGAAATGCAAGTGAAAATAGGCTCAATGTAGGTTTTCACTTATCTTTCAAAAACAACTTGGATAAATCAAAAAACCAAGAAATAGATATCACCAGAACCTATCCATTTCCTTCCTCTCAATCGCTGAGTGTGGCAAGTAATGGACTTTTAAGTGACATTGTCAGAGACATCAGCGATGATGTATTTAATAAAATATTTTCTAACTGGTAAGAATTTAGTATGGCAACAGCACAAAATAGTATTCAGCAATTAGTACCAGGGCTCGAAGCCGCTAGTAACAAAGAGCAATACTTAAAATCGATTGTAAACGAATATCCCTATTTTGCTGCTGCCCAACTTGCGTATGTAAAAGAACTTGCCAGTACGAATGCCCCAATGACCCTAGCAAAACAAAAAGCGTCACTAGTCTGGCATCCTATGTTGTTAGAGCAATTTATTTTAGGAGTGAATTCTGATACTACTATAAAAGAAATAGCAGCAGAGGAAATTATTGAGAATACAGATATTATAATCCCCAATAAAAGTGAAGAGCCACTATTGGAATCTTCATTAGAGGAGCAATACTTAGAGCACAAAGAAGAAGAACTTGAAGCTAGTAATTTTCCTGAACAAACTGTAGATGCAGATATTACCCCTGAAGTAGAAACACAGGAAGCGACTTCCGGCTCAGTGATGGATCTTGCAACAGCCCTCGAAACTCCAATTCCTATGGCTGTAGAAGAGGAACAAGTAACGGTATGGGATGAGCGAGAAAAACTAGAAACTTTCCTTGCTACCGAGATGAATCTTTCTGTAAGTGATGAAGATGATAGTAAAAGCGTTGAATATAGTCGAAACCAAGACACGCAAACAAGAGAGATTTTCACGCCTCGAAAGGTTGAAGAGACAATGATAAAGCCACAATCATTGCAAGATATTTTTGCTGCTCATACTTCAAAAGAAACACCGCCTGAGCCATCAGAAGTTATAAAAGAATCGATTGTAGTGGCAGACGAGCCTCTAATTTTTGAACCTCTACACACCTCAGACTACTTTGCTTCTCAAGGCATAAAGCTCACAGAAGATCAGATGCCAGCAGATAAGCTCGGTAAGCAACTAAAAAGCTTCACAGAATGGCTACAGACTATGAAAAGTGTGCATCCTGTAAAGATTGACTTAAAAACTACCCTTAATCAAGAGGTGACTACATTGGCAGAAAAAAGCAATGAAGAAGAGGATATTATTACAGAATCTATGGCCTTCGCTTACATTGCCCAAGGAAAGCCCCAAAAAGCAGCAGATATATATGAAAAATTAAAATTGCTTTATCCCCATAAAAGTGCTTACTTTGCAGCCGAATTGCTGAAATTGCAGTAATCCTATTACCGAACGATTTAAAGAAAAAATAAAAGAAATGCTTACAGTTTTTGGAATATTAATTATCATCACCTCAGTTGTTTTAGGTCTTATTGTGTTAATTCAAAACCCCAAAGGTGGCGGATTAAGTTCTTCTTTTGGTGGCGTGGGTAACCAATTGATGGGTGTAAAACAAACCAATGATGTACTTGAAAAAGGCACTTGGGTTTTTGCAGCAGTGGTAGCAATACTATGTATTGTTTCTCCAGCTTTTACGCCAAAAGATGGTAGTAAAGCAGATGACATTTTGAATGATGCCCCTACACAACAAAGAACAGCACCAGCTACGAATACAGCTCCTGCTCCTAACACTACGACAATGCCTACAGGCACGCCTGATACCAACAACTAAAAATATTACTTGATATTGAAAAGCCTCGCCTTTATAGGTCGAGGCTTTTTTATACCATAAAATTCATTGCGATGTTTTCATCTCATATTTTCAGAATAAAAAGATTTTTGATTAGTACATTTACCATAAACGAATATTTGTGAAAAGACTTGTAGGAATTGCTATCATTGGGTTATTACTCATTGCCTTCATTCTAGTATGGAATCTCCTTGGTCCTACTGTAAAGGCTCCGAAAAAAGAAGATGCATTATATGTAAAAACAGGTACAAGCTATGCAGAACTGAGAACAATGCTAAAAGAAAAAGGTATTATCTCTGGCTATTTCTTTTTTGACAAGGTGGCTTCAAGGACTGAACTGAGTAAAAATGTAAAGCCCGGCAAGTATAAAGTTGAAAATGGCAGCAGTATTATCAATC
>JBBRHK010000400.1:0-2427 GCA_038222815.1 Chitinophagales bacterium | reverse complement strand
AACATAGGCATTGAAGAAAAAATTCTTCTGCTCACTTGCTACAATCTGTGGGATTTTCTTAGTAAAATACTCTGCTACCATACCTATTTCAATGGCACTCACACCCTCATTAAAAATTCCATAATCAAAACGTAGAGCAGGTTTTACGTAAAGTCCCGGTGTAACTGTTAGTTTATTCCATCCTCTAGTCAGACCCGGTCCTCCAAAGTAAGGACCACTAAGAAAGGCTATACTATCGGGAGAATTATAATTGACAAACTTTCTTTCACCGCCTACGTCTACTTGAACAAAATATGGCCTAAGCAACGCAAGGTTAAGACCACCGCCAATATTACCAGTAATATTCACACCATTCTTATTACCCTTATTTCCCAGTAAAAATTGTTGTTGAACACCCAGCTTCACCGGATATACATAATTTATTTTACCATAAATGATAGGATTTGAAGGCACGTTAGGATTAAAGGATTTATCTTCTTTTAAATGCTTTCTTTCACTAAATTCAAATTGAAAAAGCAATGCCTTCTTTACAGACTTTGCTCTACCTATCTCTAAAAATGCACCATAGCCATCTGTGATAATTTTAACACCTCCTAAAAAATGCTTGGAGTAATTGATAACACCTTCCTCTTCCTGCTTAGCCATATCATTTACTCTCTGCTTACGCAAATCCTTCTTAGAAATCTTAGAGCTATCCTGAGCAAAGGAAAAGTTGGCTGCCACAATACAAGCTAATACAAAAACTATTTTCTTCATTTGTCTATAATAATATTGTTATAAAAAATACGCTGCTATTTTTACTCTGATGATAAAATATTTTTTTTAATCATCTACGAGAAAAGTACAAACAAGCGATTTTTTTAATTGAGTAAATTTAAGCAATAAAAATGCTCAATTAGCAATACAATAGGAATATTGTAATTTTTTAACCTAATTTGTAAATTAAATAAACGCCTAACAATGATTACATCAACTATAATTTATCAGGGTAGCTTACGCTGCCAAGCTACTCATACCCAAAGCAGCACTGTAATAGAGACCGACGCTCCTACTGATAATAAAGGAAAAGGTGAAAAATTTAGTCCCACTGATTTACTTTGTGTAGCACTTGGAACTTGTGTGATTACGACTATGGGAATTAAGGCTATGGATATGGATATTGATCTCTCTGATTCAACTATGAAAGTAACTAAGTTTATGGCATCTGAGCCGAGAAGAGTGGCAAAAATTGTCATAAAGATTGAGTTCCCTGCCCTTAACCTATCTGATAAAGAAAAGACAATTCTTGAAAGAGCAGGCAATCATTGCCCTGTAATCAAAAGCCTACATCCTGATGTGGATAAGGAAATAGAATATCAATGGTTATAAAAAAATTATAATTTGATCTGCCTAAGTAGGCTTACTCCTACGGCGCAACTCAGGCAGCTTTTGTTATCACAATAATTTTTCTTTAATTGTATCAATGCTTGGGAGTCCCAAGCATTGATGTTTTTAATACCGAGCTGTATAAATCCTGTAGTGATGCTGTTTTTCTCTGCCGGTATTTTTTGAAGCCAGTCAAATAATTTTTGTTGAAGGAGTTTGTCTTTATGATAACTAGCGTAAACATATAAAAATGGGATGATGGCATTTGTGATTATCACATTCATCATTTGCTTCCCTAGATTCTTTTCTTTAAATGCAGTTTCTTTTTCAAAAACATAGTGATATAACCAATAGTCATTTGCCGTTGCATCCAAGATTAAATAAAGATCTTGTAATATTTCTGCTTCCTTCACCTCGCTAAAAAGCTGCGTGCGATTTTGCAGTAATGCTGCTAATTGTGCCAGCCGAATAGTAGGAAAGTTGGCAGGACGCATTCTTAAAAATTGTAAAGAAATACTAGAAGGTATTAACTTGTATTTCTGTTTTAAGAATTGATATTCCTTTTGTAGCATTTTAGGATAAAGCTCAGTAAAGTCGGCTTCGAGCAATCCTGCTTGTCCAAGTAAAACAGCTTCTAATTGTTGGAGTTGATTGGCGTGCTTAGCCAATACTTTTATGGGTACAGTTTTGGCAATAGCTGTGAATGCTTCAGTATTCTTTGGTGTACCAAATCCAGTAGCTAACGCCTGCCAGAAGCCGTTCTCCCAATCGGAACCAGATTGAGTGATGTCATTTTGAAAAATGCCTGATTTTGCAATTAACCTTTCAATCAAAAGTCTTTCTTTCCAAGAGTCAAAAACGATTGGTTTCACCGTATTTATTTGTGCAGCACAAGGGATGAAAGATTTACTATCCATAAGGCTTTCATAACGTGCTAACATTATTCTGCTCACTTTACCCTTGAGCTCTAATGTGGGGAATGGCAATCCTAAATCAATATCATTTTCCCAAACTACATGCAGCACTACATTAGCGTAGTGGGCATCACCTGTATGCTTATGG
>JBBRHK010000399.1:0-2431 GCA_038222815.1 Chitinophagales bacterium | reverse complement strand
GGATTTGTGTATGATGCTAAAAAACTGAGTGGCATTATTAAAGAGCATGTCACAGAGGTATTAGATCATAAAAATCTTAATGTAGAAGTCGCTTTTATGAAGGGTAAACTTTGTACAATCGAAAATTTAATACAGGGCATTTGGCAGCAACTAGTTCCGAACATTCCTTCCCCTGTATTGTTACATAGCTTGAAGTTATACGAAACAGATAGAATTTTTGCGGAGTACTTTGGCGAATAAATAAATAATAATGGAAGATTACAGAGTTTCAGTGTACAGAAAGGAGCATTTCAATGCTGCTCATAGAATTTATGTAAAAGACTGGTCTGATGAGAAAAATGCTGAAGTTTTCGGTAAATGTAGCAATCCTAACTACCACGGTCATAACTACGACCTTACGGTAAAAGTAACAGGTGCTGTGAATCCAGTTACGGGTTATGTGATGGATCTAAAAAAACTCAGCGATATCATTAAGGAACAAGTGGTAGACCGCTTTGATCATAAAAACTTAAATGAGGATTGTGCTGAGTTCAAAGAATTAATCCCTACTGCTGAAAATATTGTAATAACGATATATAAGCTGATAAAATCTCAGCTAGATACAGAGTTTGATTTGAAAATCACTCTTTACGAAACCCCTAGAAATTTCGTAGAATATCCGGCAAATTAAAAAAAGAAAAAAGAAAATAGAAGAATGGCATACAAGAAAATAGAACAGTACGACGAAGACGTAACAATTGAATTAGCGCAGAATTATAAGTCGATCATCAGTCTGCTTGGCGAGGATGCAGATAGAGAAGGAATAATAAAAACTCCAGAGAGGGTAGCAAAAGCAATGCAATTTCTTACCCAGGGTTATTCACTAGACCCAGTGGCAATTTTAAACTCTGCTAAGTTCACAGAGAATGTAAGTGAAATGGTTATTGTAAAAGATATCGAATTATACAGTATGTGTGAGCACCATATGTTGCCTTTTTATGGTAAAGCTCACGTGGCCTATATTCCTAATGGAACAATCACTGGTTTGAGTAAAATGGCTAGAGTAGTAGATGCCTTTAGTAGAAGATTGCAAGTGCAAGAAAGACTTACTCATCAAATTTTGGAAGCTATAAAAGAGGCTCTAAACCCAATAGGAGTAGGTGTTGTGGTAGAAGCTTCTCACCTTTGTATGATGATGAGAGGCGTAGGTAAGCAAAATTCAAAAACGACAACATCCGCTTTTTCTGGTCAGTTTCACGAACACCAAACGAGAAGTGAGTTTCTAAAGCTGATAGCTAATAAATAATTTAATAGAAATATTTACTTGTAGTTTCTAATTTTTTTCGAGAGATTCGTGGCGTTATTTTAAGAGTCGAAAGAATAAATTAGAAATATGAAAACTGCTTATATATTTCCCGGTCAAGGTGCTCAATTCCCAGGTATGGGAAAAGAACTTTCAGAAACAAATGATGCTGCCAAGCAATTATTTGAGCAAGCCAATGAGATTTTGGGTTTTGATATTTCTACTACTATGTTTACAGGTACTGCTGAAGATTTAAAGCAGACCAATGTAACACAGCCAGCCGTTTTTATACATTCCATCGCTGCCTATATAGGTGCAGGATCACCTGTGCCAGATATGGTGGCAGGTCATTCACTTGGAGAGTTTTCTGCTCTTGTGGCGTGTAAGGCATTATCATTTGCGGATGCGCTCAAGCTAGTAGCCGTGCGCTCACAAGCGATGCAAAAAGCTTGCGATAACAACCCAGGAACAATGGCTGCAATTCTAGGTCTAGATGATAACATTGTCGAAGAAATCTGTCAGCATATTTCTAATGATAGCGGAGAGATTGTTGTAGCGGCAAATTATAATTGTCCAGGCCAATTAGTTATCAGTGGTTCACTTGGTGGGATAGAATTGGCTTGTGGTAGATTAAAAGAAGCAGGTGCAAAAAGAGCATTAGTATTACCTGTGGGCGGCGCCTTTCACTCTCCATTAATGGCCTCAGCAAGACAAGAATTAGCAGAAGCTATTGAGCAAACAACTTTCAATGAAAGTATTTGTCCTATTTATCAAAACGTAACGGCTCAGCCCACCACCGATGCTAATATTATAAAAGGAAATTTAATTGCGCAACTCACAGGCGCTGTAAAATGGACACAAATAGTACAGCAAATGAATGCCGATGGCGCCACTAATTTTGTAGAATGTGGTCCAGGTAAAGTATTGCAAGGTCTTGTGCAAAAAATTGTAAAAGAAGTAACCGTTTCTGGTCATTCTTAAATACTCATCAAGGATTTTATTTTACTTTTTATAGTTGCTTCCCATTCAGATGCAAGTATGCTAAATACTGCGCTGTCTCTTCTATGGCCTTCAGGTGTGCTGCAATCACTTCTCAAAATACCTTCTGCTGTAACGCCTATTTTCAACATTGCCTTTATACTACGTTCG
>JBBRHK010000398.1:0-2434 GCA_038222815.1 Chitinophagales bacterium | reverse complement strand
GTCCATTGGCGCTCATCACTATTAATAATCATTGGGAAAAAGTTATGACCTACTTCGTGAATAACTACACCAAGCATACCATTTTTAGTTGCTTCGCTGTAAGTGCCATCTTTTTCTGTACGACCATAGTTAAAACAGATCATAGGATATTCCATACCATTAGCGGCTTCTAAGCTTTGGGCTACAGGATACGGATATGGGATTGTAAATTTGGAATAAGTCTGAATCGTATGTGCAACCGCTTTTGTGCTATATTTTCTGTAAAGATTATAAGCCTCTTTACCGTAGCCGCTCATACACATTACCTTCTTACCAGATACGTACGTTGGCATTGCATCCCATACAAATTTTCTACTTGCACCCCAAGCAAAATCTCTAACCATATTTGCTTTAAAGTTCCAAGTTTTTTTAGTGGTTGCTTTTTTACTTTCTTTAGCAGTAGCTTCGTCTAGCGTAACTATTTCCACGACATCTTTTGCAGTTTGAGCTTGAGTCCACCTAGCACTTTCTTTAGCTGATAAAACGGAAGCATAGTTTTGACATTCACCAGTAGCCATCACAACGTGGTCGCTCGGAACAGTCATACTTACATTAAAATTTCCGAAAGTAAGGGCAAACTCTCCGCTACCTGCAAACTGATGATTTTGCCAGCCTTGAAAATCACTGTACACACACAATCTAGGATACCACTGTGTCATTGTGAAAATATCGTTACCATCCTCTGGGAAGTTTTCATAACCACCACGGCCACCGTATTTAATACGATTAGCGATAAAATAATTCCAATCGATTTTAAGAATAAACTGCTGTCCTGGCTTCAATGGTGCTGGCAGTTCTACCCGCATCATCGTTTTATTGATAGTATATTTCAAATTTGCTCCGAGACCGTTAGCTACTTTAGTTATATTAAAGCCGTATTCTTTATCATATTTGCTATCTGCAAGTTGATCTTCAGTAACCACGGCTCCGAGTCTATTACTAGTCTGATAATTTGCATTGTTTTTGGAACTATGCTCATTCTCATCTAATTGTAACCATAAGTAAGTAAGTACATCTGGCGAGTTATTGTAGTAAGTAATGGTTTCCTTGCCTATCAGTTTTCTATTCACCTCATCAAGGTCTGCTACGATTGTGTAATCTGCCCGCTGCTGCCAATATTTAGAACCCGGTGCACCACTTGCAGTCCTGTATTCATTCGGCGTAGGCAGCATAGTGCCAAGTTGTTCAAATTTATTACCGTGGTTGCTTCCGGGGTTATTCTTTGCATCTTGCGCACTCGCAAGCGACGCAAAAGCTAAAAATAGAAAGGAAAAAAAAAATCTCATAATTTATTTTTTGATTGAAATTACTAAAGGGCTAAAGTTATTATTTTAAAAGTAAGATTCTTCAAAAAAATGATAAATGGAAATAGTTATTCAATTACGAATTAAAGATTACGAATTAGGTAGACTAAACAAAAAGTACGCATTAAGAATTTTGTTCACTCAACCTCAGCTATGCGGACTACTTATGAGGTTACAAACCAAGATCTAATGCTGATATACTGGATAGAGGGCAATACAAATAGATAATATTTTAGAGTAGCTGAAAATGATTACTCTAATTACTGAAAATGAGATGTGCCAATGAATGCAATTAGAATCTGCCTACAACCATATATCCAGCTGCAATAATCGCAAATAAGCAAACCGCATATAGCCAATATTTGTACCATTTACCTCCTGCTTTCATCATTAAATAATTGATGAGCAAAATGACAGATGCCACAATAATTTGCCCTACTTCTATACCAATATTAAAAGCCAATAGTGGAACGCCTATGGTTTCAGTGTCAGCGAGCATAAACCTTAAGCTTGTTGCATAAGCCAGGCCGTGAACGAGTCCAAATAGCAAGGCTAAAATGTAAATTAAAGTCTGATGCTGACCTTCTTTTTTACTGTTTCTAATATTCAGAATCGCAGTAATAATGATAGTAAGAGGAATAAATATTTCTACCCAATATTCTTTTACGGTAATGATAGAAAACACATTGAGGGAAAGCGTAATACTATGCCCTATTGTAAATGCAGTGAGTAAAGCAAGCAATTGCTTCCATAGTTTTGGTAAGAAAATGATGGCCAAGCAGGCGATAAAAAGAATATGATCTAATGCGCCTGTGCTTAATATATGCTCCCAGCCTAATGTAAAATAAAATTTAAATTGCTCCATATCGCCGTAAACTTATAAAGAAACAATTATTTTTGACCATCAAACTTGAAAATTTTTAATGAAAAGACTTATTCGGATATTTACTTTAGCGGTATTAGCCTCTTTATTTATCTCGGCTTCTCATCCAGTATATGTTACTGTGACTGAGATAGAACACAATGCTACTGCTCATACTTTAGAAATAAGTTGTAAATTCTATATTGAGGATTTAGAAACCACTCTTAGG
>JBBRHK010000397.1:0-2461 GCA_038222815.1 Chitinophagales bacterium | reverse complement strand
ATTCATTAATTCTCTAGCTATTTCTGGTAAACCGTCTTTTTTCATCAAAGGAAGAATGGCGAGTTTAGTGGGCGCTAAAGCAGGAGGGATTTTTAGAACAATTCTGCTATCATCCGTGCCATCTTCTTTTTTCCAAGTCTCGTTCGTGTAAGCAAGACTCATAATAGTAAGAAATAGTCTATCTAATCCAATAGAAGTTTCTACCACGTACGGTGTGTAATTGCCATAAGCTTTTCCCTCTTCATTCAGATCATTATCAAAATATTGAATTTTCTTTTTGCTATGCGTGGCGTGTTGCGTAAGATCAAAATCTGTACGGCTATGTATGCCTTCTAGTTCCTTCCATCCAAATGGAAATTCAAATTCTATATCTAAAGCAGCATCAGCATAATGAGCCAGTTTGACGTGGTCGTGAAAACGTAACTTTTCTGCAGGAATTCCAATACTTTCAAGCCAAGCTCTTCTCGTATCTCTCCAATGCTCATACCATTCTTTCTGTGAGCCTGGTCTTACAAAAAATTGCATTTCCATTTGCTCAAATTCTCTCATTCTAAAAATGAATTGACGGGCTACAATTTCATTTCTGAAGGCCTTACCTGTTTGTGCAATACCAAAAGGAATTTTCATCCTTCCTGTTTTTTGCACATTGAGAAAGTTTACAAAAATTCCTTGGGCAGTTTCAGGTCGCAAATAAATTTTATCTGCTTCGCCAGCAACTGCACCAATTTTAGTGTCAAACATTAAATTAAACTGACGAACTTCTGTCCAGTTGCAAGTTTTGCTGACTGTGCATTTGATATTATTTTTTTCGATGAGCGTCTTTATGCCTACCATATCATCTGCAGCAAGTAACGCATCCATCTCTGCTAGCAAAGCTTCAGATGCTGTAGTATCGAGGGTTTCTGCGTGGGCTTCTATTAGATGGTCTACTCTATAACGCTTATTACTTTCTTTATTATCTATCATCGGATCACTAAAACTATCTACGTGACCGCTGGCCTTCCATACAGTAGGATGCATAAAAATAGCTGCATCTATACCCACGATATTTTCTTGCATTTGCGTCATACTCTTCCACCAAGCATCTCTTATATTTTTTTTGAGCTGAGCACCTAGTTGCCCGTAATCATACACGGCCGCAAGACCATCATACAATTCACTGCTTTGAAAAATATAGCCATACTCTTTACAATGTGCTATTAACTCCTGAAAATTATTTTGTTCTGCCATAATGCCGCAAATATATTATAATAAATGTTGGGATTTTTATTCTGCAGACACTTGTTTGTACTTCCTAATTAGTCCTATTCGGCACTAAAATTAGTTGGTAGTAAGCTAATCTATATATTGTTTTTTTTGATATTAATTTAAAATCGACTATAATTGTGATAGCTTATAGGTCATAGTTTACACCAAATGTATATAGCCTAAGAACTAAAAACCAAATTCCTTACCAAAACAAAACAGCATTTTCCCCGATGCTTAATCCCCATCCAATGAATAAAATTTATAAAGGCCTTTCTATAGTGCTACCAATGGCCAAAAGTTATTCTTCAAAATTTCTTTTAGTGTCATTTGCTGCTATTTATCTACCACTCACAGCATTAGTGGTTTTTATTTTTATAAGGCCACAAGCACTCAGCGCTTTTTCCTTCGCCTTAGTTGTCTCTATTCTTACGATTATAGCGATAGGTGGCACTTACTTTATTTTTAATAAGTTGCTAGAACCGCTTCGTACTTGTAAAAACTCAATGAGTGCTTACCTTGATAGTCGAATAATCCCAAACCTTCCTACACATTATAATGATGAAGCAGGTGTGCTGATGCAACAAGCACAAGAAACAATTGCATCTTTAGATATGCTTTTAGAAGAAAAGAAAGATCTAATTGGATTACTTTCTCACGATTTGAGAACACCACTATCAGGCATTTTACTTTTGAGCGCAGGTATGGAGCGTACAGTAGAAATGACTAACGAACAGAGGAGGCAAATGGCAGGAATGATTTCGAGTTCAGCTAAAGATCAGATGGGATTATTCTTGAGAATATTAGAAATATTAAAAAATGACGATCTAAGAACCAGCCATTTAGATTTTAAAAAGATAAAAGTAGAGCGCTTATTAAGTAAGTCTAAAGAAGAGATGGCATCGCTTGCTGCTGAGAAAAATTTGACAATCGATGTAGTTATTAACGGGGACTTTAGTATTATGGCAGATGAACATCTACTTACACAAGTAATAAAAAACTTGATGAATAATGCTATCAAATTTTCGCATCCTAATTCTACTATTCACATTGCTGTAAATCAAAAAGAAGAGCTGGTTTGTATTACGGTAAAAGACGATGGAGTAGGCTTTAACCCAGAAGATGCTCAGGCGCTATTTGCTCGTTATACGGAGAAAAGAAGATTAGGAACTAATAATGAAATGTCTACTGGGATGGGGCTTTACTTATCTAGCAA
>JBBRHK010000396.1:0-2475 GCA_038222815.1 Chitinophagales bacterium | reverse complement strand
AGAGGGATTACTTATTAGTATCGCCGGTATTTATATCATATACACTGCTACTCTACGATTATATAATCCTAGTCCTATTCATAAATTGGACATTGGAATTTTACTGGTGATCTTGAGCACTGTAGTAAACTTAGTGTTTGCCTTAAAGGCTAGAAAGCTGGGAAACGTATCTAAGTCTGCAGTACTTAAAAGTAGCTCAGCTCATTTATTTTCTGATGTGTATTCTTCAATTGGTTTGGTAGCTGGTTTGTTGCTAGTATGGTTTACGGATTGGCTTTGGATGGATGCAGTAGTGGCTATAATATTTGCATTTATTATTTTATACACAGGCTTTAAAATCATTAAATCATCAGTAAGTGGAATTATGGATGAGGCAGATGAAGAACTGCTAGGCTTGCTGGTAGAAAAACTCAATGACAGCAGAAGACAGAACTGGATTGACCTACATAATATGCGGATCATAAAATATGGTGCTATCTTACACATAGATTGTCACCTTACTGTTCCTTGGTATTTTGATGTACGAGAGGCACATAAGGAGGTAGATGCTTTATCGGACTTTGCCAGAGAAAATTTTGGTGAAAGCCTTGAATTGTTTGTTCATTCTGATGATTGCCAGCCTACAAGTTGTGCCATCTGTACTAAAATGGATTGTACTGTAAGACAAGAGGAATTTTTAAAGACTATTACTTGGACGAAAGAAAATATTCGTCAAAATTCAAAGCATCATATTAATACATAAATGGAAAATATAAATACTAGTAACTATTGGCAAGGCAGGTATGCAAACGATAATACCCAATGGGATATAGGTTTTCCATCTACACCTATTGTAACTTACATTGATGGTTTTAAAAATAAGAATTTAAGCATATTAATTCCTGGCTGCGGCAATGCTTACGAAGCAAAGTATATTTTGGATAAAGGTTTTACTAATCTCACGGTGATTGACTTTGCTGCAAAGCCTGTAGAAAAATTGAAGCAGGAGCTCTCTGTTTATGAGGATTGCGTAAATATAATCGAGGATGATTTTTTTAATCACAAAGGAAAGTATGACCTTATTATAGAGCAAACATTTTTTTGTGCAATCACAGCAGATAGGCGAGAAGACTATGTACGACAAATGAAGACTCTATTGTCAGAGAATGGAAAATTAGTTGGCGTCCTTTTCAATCGTAACTTTGAAGGAGGGCCACCATTCGGAGGCAATGTGACAGAATACAAGAAATTATTTTCTGAATATTTTACATCTGTAAAAATAGAAGATTGTTACAATTCAATTCCTGCAAGAGCTAGGACAGAAGTATTCATCAATATTTCTTAAAATAATTTCGCTACACCAAAAGCAGCAGCAGCTGCTACTGCGCCTATCATGGTAGCTCGGATAGCTCCCTGTATTGGCTTTTGATCAGTTATTTTACTTTTTAAATAACCGAAAATAAAAAGACAAATCAAACTGGAGATAGCGGCATATTTAAATGCCTCCATATTGTCATCAAAAAAGAAATAGGGTATGATTGGTATAAGTCCGCCAATTATATAGCTTACTCCGATATTTACGGCGCTTTTTGTAGCTCTGTTTGGATCGGGCTTTTCGGAGCCAAGTTCATACTTTATCATAAAATCAACCCATCTATCTTTATCTTGAGAAACCTCTTGAGTAGCTTGCTCTTGCACTGATTCACTTAGACCAATGCTCGCAAAAAACTCTCTAGTTTCTTCTAGTTCTTTTTTGCGCAAATTCTCTAATTCAAAATATTCTCTCTTTGCTTCAAATCTGAAATGCTTAAGCTGGGCTTTACCACTAAGATATCCGCCAAGTCCGATTGCTATACTTCCAACCGCCATCCCTGCAATGCCAGCTATTAAGATGATGTTGGTATCCACATTTGCAGCAGTAAGACCGGCTGCTAGTGCAAATGGTACAGTAAGACCATCACTAATTCCGATGACGACATCCCTCACAAAGTTGGAATTTGTGAGTTGTTCATCTTGACGAATATCATCGGAGTTTCCAAACATTTTTTTCGCAAAGGTGGGTATTATTTTTTAGATATAATTTTCATTGGAGTTAAAACGTGATAATTGTAGTTTTTGGGTTTTCTTATAGGAAAATTAATTATTGCTCTTTCGTGACGCCCTTCGGCCGTCACGAAAGGGTGGGAGGGAGCTGGCTCTTATAACTACCATAGTGTCGTCCCGCCGGGACTTAGAATCCAAAATAAGAAAATTGTAAATCGAAAATATAAAAGAAGCGTTAAACTATTGTACGGTAAACTTAGATTAAAAATATATCAAATGCCTTTTGCTGTACAGATAAATAATTAATTCAAATCGATCAAAATTTAAAAAAGTCCCAGCGGGACAACCTTATGGTAGTAAATAATCTAACAATAAAAAGGCCGTTTTGTGGCGACCGCAGGTCGACACAAAACGGCGAAAATTATTTTTTTCTCCTCGCAAAAATGATTCTTC
>JBBRHK010000395.1:0-2483 GCA_038222815.1 Chitinophagales bacterium | reverse complement strand
CTAAATGGACTCATAGCAGCATACAACTCTGGAGCTTGCCAGTAAGTTCTTTCTTCGTTCTGAAAACCGAATGGCGTTAATGTGCGATTGTATGCGCCACTTCTTGCAATACCTGCTTTAAATAAATTTGTATGTGCTAGTAAGTTTGCCGTCATAAATGCTCCATAGCTATGACCGCCTACCGCTACTCTATTACGGTCTCCAAAACCCATTTCATCTGCTTTATCAATTGCGGCTTTCGCACTCCATTCTAATTGATCAATAAAATTATCATTGGGCTGTTTTTCTCCTTCACCCACTATTGGAAACTCTGTATTATCCATCACAGCATAGCCCTGTGTAGCCCAAAATATTGGGCTACCATAATTTACTCTAGTGAAGGTATATTTACTTCCTCTAAGTTGTGCTGCATCTGCGGCGCTTTTAAATTCCCTCGGGTAAGCCCACATTACAATCGGCAACTTGCCATCCTTTTCTTTACTATACCCTGCTGGCAAATATACATCTGCTGCTAGATCTACTCCGTCTTTACGCTTATAAGTAATCTTTTCTTTCGTAATACCACTAAGGCCGGGCTGAGGATTAGGAAAATTTGTAACCGCTTTTACAGAGTTCTTTTTAATATCTCTGATGTAGTAATTTGGCTGTTCAGTTTGGCTTTGTCTATTAGTAACAATAATCATTTTATCAAAATCTAAAACATCTGTTACGCTTTCGTAAAAAGGCGCTTCGCATCTCCATAGTTGCTCGGTCTTCTTAGTTTTAATATCGAAAGTATTTAAGAAAGGCATGTCGCCTTTATCTGATGCACCGTTACCCCTCATTACGAGCTTGCTACCATCGAGCAATTTAGGAACATTTACACCATATTTATTTTTCTCGCTGATTGGAGTACCAGGATCTTTATAAGCATCATCAGTACTT
Source organism: Chitinophagales bacterium (assembly GCA_038222815.1). Classification (GTDB taxonomy): domain Bacteria; phylum Bacteroidota; class Bacteroidia; order Chitinophagales; family Chitinophagaceae; genus Ferruginibacter. The sequence continues at coordinate 1,559 of JBBRHK010000395.1, read as the reverse complement.
CTGCTAAACATTTCCACCATATTGGACTTATCATTCACATTAAGCAAGCTCATTTTTTGTGTATGCTTTGCTCTAGACCCCTCGGTAATCAAAAACTGGGTACCATCTATATCTGTGACGCCATTCATCCGCTCCTCTGTTTTTGCGAGCTCAGATGCTGCTCCTGTAAATGGTGCAGCCAAAGTATAAGCAGCATCATGAAAGGGCATTTTATTCTTTATCATACCACTATCCAAGGGTGTAATCCAACGCAAGGTTGCAGGCGAATTAGCTAACCAACCAAAACCTCTAGGCGCATTTAAAACATTATCATTTCCCCTTGGTGCTAGCTCGCTACTTGGAATTTTAAACAGGGTTTTTATTTCTTTACCCGTTGCATCTGCAATCATCATCGTGCTATTAAATCCATTGGCAGTTACCAAGTAAGAAAATGGCTTTTGTATTTTTTCAACCAAAAAATATTTCTTATCGGGTGATGGGTTGTAGCTACTGTAAATGCCGGGCACGCCAATTTTGGATTCTACTCCGTTTACATTTTTTACCATTTGTACAGTGGCATAAAACTCAAATAATATTTCATCAAAAGGATTTTTTATTAAATCTTGATAGGTTGCACTTGCAGCCACTTTACCTAGATTTTGTTGTATGGTAGGTCCTTTGGGCGCTGCTGGCTTTTTGGGTGCCATACTCAATGGTTTATTTATGGCAGCGTAGATCACGGTATTATTATCCAGCCAGTCGAAGCCACTATTCATTACCATATTCAATGCCGTTTTATTTATTTTATCTGCCTTTCTTGCTTTCAAATTCAAAACATAAGCATCTATTCCTGTATTGGTAGTATTGGTAAATGCTGCTTTATCCTCAGTAGGACTCCAACTAAACCCTCCTGCTTTAAGGTCGGCCGGTAAGCCGGTAATTGTATATTCCTTTCCAGTGCTTACTTCTTTTATTTTTATAGCGGTTACATATCCACTTCTGCTTGGCGCAAAATTATTTGGGTTGATACGCAACCCTGCAATTCTAAGTTCTGGCTGTGCAAGGTCCTCTACAGTAGGCATACTGCTTCGTTGTAAAACCAACATATACGTTCCTTTGCTGTCAAAACTTACACTAGGAGAAGCGTCTGCTGTTACTAAGTCGTAGATGGCTTTGGGTGGCGTCTGATATTCTAATGCGTCTTGGCAGTAGGCTGCGGCAGAGCAGATTAATAGAGCAAGGAGCAAGCATTGTTTTTTCATTGTATTTTTTTTTGAAATGAACAAGGGGTAGTTTGAAAATTGTCTCAGCTAAAAGTAAGAGAAAATATTGTGTTTTGGTGAGAGATTCTTACAAGCTTTTAGTCCGCTAGTAAATTCATTACATTTTGTATCTCTAATACTAGCCCTTTGTAAGTTATTGCTTCCTAGCACGCAACGGGTACGGTTGAATAAAGTGTGTCTTAGTGTTGCAGTCTGAATATATTATTTTGAGGTAAAAGTCGGGCAAAGACTGTTTTGATTTAGGTCAAACTAATTGCTTGCCCGACTTTTTTTCTTTCTAGCTTCTGCTCAAATTTA
>JBBRHK010000394.1:0-2504 GCA_038222815.1 Chitinophagales bacterium | reverse complement strand
TTCCTCACCATCCAATATAGTTTGATAAGCCACCCCTACAACCTCCTCCGTAAAAAGACAATTACGTTCATCAAAACTTGATACGTCACATCTAAAAGATTTTTTTAAGTCAAGCCAAAGGCTAAAGATCTTACTAGAAATTCCTTTGCTAACTACCAGCGGCTCCCCTAAAGCCCTCAGGTGGTGGCGCAACTCATCAATATGACTATAAATATTACTTATTTTTTGCTCAAAGAATAATTTTAGGTCTTCTCTGTCTGTAGCCCAACTTTCTAGGGCTATGGCATATACTTGAAGGCTCTGTGTATTTACCTTTATCAGATCTACCAAGGTTTCTCTTATTCGGTTTTGCGTTTTCATATAGCTAATTTTTGAGGTGCGGCAATCTGACATATCATAAGTCAAAAGGAGTGCCATTTTTTAATTGGGGTTACTAGCGGGAAAACTATCTTCAATTACTCCTACATACACCTAAACTCCTAAACGCATAACCTCCTAAACTCAGTTCCCTGTCATTATTCCATTCTCATTACCTTTGCGACTCTTAAAAAAAACGAATTGTTATGAAGTGGATGAATATCATCATTAAGTATAGACTTTGGCTATCGATTGTCATTTTAGCTTTAGCAGTTTTTACCAATGTTCAGGCAGGTTTCTGGCCAGCATTTGCATTGTATCTCATTGGCGTTGTACTACTTGCGGGACATTTCCTTTTTGGGCCTATGCGCCTCATACAAGCACATATGGAGGAAGGCGATATGGAAGGAGCTAAAAAAGTGGTGGATAGTATCATTTTTCCAGGCTTACTTATAAAGCCAATGCGTAGTGTATATTATACCATAAAAGGAAATCTTGCTATGGTAAGTGAAGATTATGATACTGCAGAAATGCATATGAAAAAAAGTCTTTCTCTTGGTGGTGGCGCATTAACTAAGCAATCAGAAGGCCCTAATAAACTGCAGATGGGTATGTTGCAAATACAGAAAGGTAATATGAAGGAAGGTGAAAACTACATTCGCCAAGCGATAAGAGCAGGCTTGCCAGATAATGAAAATAACGCTGCCGCTTACCTACAACTTTGCAGTATTATGATGAATAAAAGAGAGTTTAGAGTAGCGAAGGAATATTTTAGAAAAGCAAAATCTTTCAAACCAAGCACACCGCAAATCAAAGATCAGATCAAGCAGATAGAGAAGTATATTACTAGGATGCCGGGGTAATTGGGTTTAGGGTTTAGGGTTTAGCTTAGAGTTTAGCTAAGAGTTTAGCTAAGAGTTTAGATAAGAGTTTAGATAAGAGTTTAGCTTAAAGTTTAGCTTAAAGTTTAGCTAGGGGTTTAGTTGACTATCGTTCATTAAATATAACATTGGTAGACTTGAATTTATTTAGTCCTACTTCCTATTATTCTGGATTATTTAATTGCAGCTCAATTAATTTTAAATCGCTGATTATATTGTTCAGCCTTTTTTCTTCTTTTGCTTTCGTTCTTTTGCCAAGGTAAAAATAAGCAAAGAGCATCCAAGCGGCATAGACTGCGAGAAATATCCCCACGTACAAAGCTGGCCTACCTGTAAATATTTCTAGCAGATAAATACCCATTGCTACGTTTAGCAAAATGTAATACAGTGGCATATTCCATTTATTTTGCTTTTTCCTCATTTCATAATACTGTTCCCATTGTTGTAGATGCACTGCAGGGGTATCAGCATCATTGATAGCTTGTAGCTTTCTATAAATGCTATACATAAAGGCTGCTTGCGCCAGGCAAATAAGGCAAATCAATCCCATAGCGGCATAGGTATACCACTTTGAAAAATTAAAATTTGCAAATAGTGCTAAAGCAGCAATAAATATTGCGGTCAAAGTCAGCATAATGGTGCCACCCAATTGTTGTTTTTTCATTTTTCTTTTTGTGTTTAAAGATGTCTTATTAATTGCATCTGCTTGTATAACAACCCCTGAGGAACCAGGCTGCTGATACATATTTTTTAATGAATCAAAGTCTTTCATAACTATTATAAATTTCTGTTAGTTGTTTCTTTATGCGGTAAATTTTTACCCTCAAATTATTTTCTGTAATTCCTGAAATAGCTGCAATTTCTTCATAAGGAATATCTTCTAAAACCAATGAAATAATAAAACGATCTGTTTCTGCCAAGCAACTGATACTCTTATATAATATTTGTACATCTTCTTCGATTGTAGTTTCTAACTCTGCAGGAGGTCCAAAATCATTGTGTTCCATATCCACAATCACTGGCTTCTTTTTTCGCAGATAGCCAAGACAGGTATTTACTGCTATGCGATAAATCCAAGTACTCCATTTAGCTTCTGCTCTAAAGTCTTTCATATTATTCCAAACTGAAATAAATGTTTCTTGTAAAAGGTCTTTTGCCAACGCATCATCGTTCGTATAACCGAGGCATAGTTTTTTAATGCCGGTTGCATATTGATTATATAACTCTGTAAATTGTTCTTGTTGATTCATCTGCTTGGAAACGATT
>JBBRHK010000393.1:0-2504 GCA_038222815.1 Chitinophagales bacterium | reverse complement strand
AGCATTCACTAAAATGGATTGACAGAACTTACGTGTAAGTGCTTATATTATTCTAATTTTTAATGATGGTCCACCACAGCCTTCAATCGAAAAATTAAATATGCAAGTATGGTATAGAAAAGAGGGACGTATTTAAAAGACTTCGCAAAATCAGTATTCCCTTTTGCTTCTATTCACGACTGGCATCAGATTTTTACATTTATAGCTAAACAACAGACGATTTTCCCAATAAAATAGGAGGAATTTATCTAATTAGGTACTTACTTTATCCTTCTTCTACTAGCCGATTAACTTTAATTTTTTCTGCGAATAACTCAGAAAGAAATGATTTGTTCATCAATCAATACACATTCAACTACTTTTCAAAATATCAATTTTGAAATAAAGCACTGATTGCTTATTTTTCATTTTTAATAATCTTATGCAAACATCCAATAATATTTTACTTGTAAGACCTTCTACCTTCAGCTTCAATGCAGAAACAGCAGAATCTAACGCCTTTCAAATTAAAATAAATGAAAGTGAAGAAATCATAAAAGAAAAAAAGCTGCAGGAATTTGACGCATTTGTAACTACGCTTAGGTCGAAAGACGTCAATGTTTTTGTAATTGACGACACAGAATATCCTCCAAAGCCTGATGCCATTTTCCCTAATAATTGGGTAACTTTTCATTCTGACGGTACCGTTATTCTTTACCCAATGTTTGCTGCCAATAGGAGGCAAGAAAGAAGGCAAGACATTATTGATTCTTTGAAAAAAGATTTCCAAGTAACCAAGATTCTTGACCTTTCAAAATATGAAAGTGAGCATAGATATCTAGAAGGAACAGGCAGTATTATATTTGACCACAGCAATAAACTTGCCTATGCTTGCTTGTCTCCACGAACAGATAAAGAACTTTTTATAGAAGTGTGTGACTACTTAAAGTACAAGCCTATTTACTTCTATTCTTATGATAGAAACGGAAAAGAAATTTACCATACAAATGTGATGATGTGCATAGGGGAGAGGTTTTCAGTCATTTGCCTAGCCAGTATCACAGATAATATTGAAAGGGAGACGATAGTACAATCACTCACGGAAACAGGGCATCAAATTATTGATATCAGCTTTGAACAGATGGAAAAATTTGCAGGAAATATGCTGGCCATAAGGACTAACGATAACAAAAGCCTCTTAGCATTATCTCAAAGTTCCTTCGATAGCTTGACCACCATTCAAAAAACTGAAATAGAAAAATATAGTGAATTGGTTCCTTTATCCATTACAACTATTGAAACCATTGGAGGAGGAAGTGCAAGATGTATGATCGCAGAGATATTTTTGCCAAATAACAGGTAAAAACTTACATCTTAATAATTTATTTATTTTTCCTTTTGCGCTCTTCCCCATTCACAAATCCAAACCTACCATTCACAAAAACACAATCTGCTTTACGACGACTAAAATCTATATTTAGCTTAAGAAATTATTTTAATAAAACTACTTAAAAAAACATTATGCCAATTGACGAAAAAAAATCAAAAGATGCAAAGATTACTGCAAATGCAACTAAGACTACAGCTCCAACCACCACAACAGCAAACCCAGCCGGAAAGCAAGAGAACATCAAAAAAGCATTGACCGAAGCTGGTGCAGAAGTAGAAATTAAATAAGAGCGCTTGTAATTGCAAAGATTCCGAAGCAAGTTTATACTATTAAATTTAGTTAGAAGAGGCTGTCTCAAACATAGGAGATAGCCTCTTTTCTTACTATCAATGTTTAAGGCATTTTTAATTAGATCTGTGTCTCCATCTCTTTTACTAATATTGATATCGTCATTTGAAAATTTTATTGCTGTATTACTAATAAAATTTATTTTCACCAAAAGCAAATAAGGATATGAGTGGTACAGTTCTAATATTTAGCATTTTTGGGCTTCTAGTATTTATTGTGATACTTGCCAACTGGTACACAAAAAAGCATAAATCAAAACTAGACCCTGGTCAAATCATCATTGCAGTATTTGCACTCCTTATGGTAGCTGCTTTTATCTTTATCAAAAACCTATCAAAAACTGAAACTAGAAAAATAGTAGATAACGTAGAGCTTCAAACTATCGTCTCACAAATAACATTCGACCCCCACAAACCCTACTTCAAAAAGATGATACTCGCAGATGGGCAATATCTACCTATGCCTGAGGAAATGAATGGCAGATTACAGGTAGGAGACAGCATTTACAAAAAGAAGAAAGAAGTTACCTATACCGTAGTAAGCCATTTAACTAAAACAATCAGTATTTACAAGGTAAAGGCAAATACTAGAACCCTAGGCAAATCACCCCAAGATTGAGGTAAATAAGTGCTTCCTAGCAGCAAATTAGGGTTACTGCAACTTTGAATCAAGTATATTTGCGCCAGTATATGAAGACAAAAACAATAAAAAGAGATAAGGTAAATATTATAACCCTCGGTTGTAGTAAAAATATGGTAGATAGTGAGGTGTTAAGTGGTCAGCTATT
>JBBRHK010000392.1:0-2522 GCA_038222815.1 Chitinophagales bacterium | reverse complement strand
TCGGGGGCTATACGCTACATCTTCCCGCCTTTCAGGACGGGAAGGATACCGCTTCTATCCCTCACACAAAGGCAATACTTTGATTAAAGTATATACACTTTGAAGCTGATAGATTAAATTTTCTTAATAGATAGGAATAATCGAATCTTTAATGTTCTAAAAAATGTTTTGTATCCAAAAAATCTAAATTATTTTGAAACTCAATTATAAAATAATAAACACAGCGTTTAAATATCCGTTCACCATTTCTAAGGGAACGAAAACTCATCAGCCAGCGCTAATTGTAGAGTTGGAATTTATGGGCTTTACAGGCTATGGCGAAGCCCCAGCCATCACTTATTATAATATTCCTGTAGAGAAAATGGAGGCTGATTTACTAGCGAAGAAAAAATTTATAGAGCAATTTACTATTACCGATCCAGAAAGATTTTGGCATTTTCTGCATCATTTATTTCCACAAAATTCGTTTCTAGTATGTGCGCTAGATATGGCTGGCTGGGATTTATATGGTAAAATGAAACGTAAATCTTTGCAGCAACTTTGGGGTACAGAAACTTTGCCTACACCGCTTACTGACTATACCATTGGAATAGATAGCATAGATAAAATGGTAGAGAAGATGAAAGAAAAACCTTGGCCAATTTATAAAATTAAAGTAGGTGATGATGGAGATGTAAATAGGGTGGCGGCTCTCAGAGAAAACACCGATGCCATTTTTATGGTGGATGCTAATGCAGGTTGGACGTTAGAAGAGGCACAAGAGAAAATTCCAAAACTTAAAGCACTAGGCGTAACATTGATAGAGCAGCCACTTGCAAAAGATGACTGGGAAGGAATGAAAGCACTGATGGAAATAGAGGATATTATTTTGATTGCAGATGAGGCTTGTGTAAGCGAAAAGGATGTAGAAAAATGTATGAATTATTTTCACGGAGTAAATATTAAGCTTACAAAATGCAGCGGCATAAGTGCTGCAAGAAGAATGATAGCAGATGCGAATAAAAAAGGGATGAAGGTGATGCTTGGATGTATGAATGAAACGAGTATAGGCTCTGCAGCGTTACTTCAATTAGCGGCAGGTGTTGATTTTCTTGATGCTGATGGTCCAATGCTATTGACAGAGGATACTGCAATTGGACTCACTTACCTTGATGGAAGACTCACAGGAACTAACACTCCTGGACTTGGAATTGAACAAACAATTTTTTAAAATTTTACTTTTTAATATGTCTATTGCAAAAAAATACCTCTTCATTGATAGAGATGGAACAATAATTAATGAAGCACCGCCCACGTATCAGATTGATAGTTTTTCAAAATTATCTTTTTACCCAATGGTTTTTCAGTTCCTTCGAAAAATTGTTTTGCTTGAGGAGTACAGCTTAGTAATGATTACTAACCAAGATGGATTGGGTACGGAAAGTTTCCCCAGAGAAGATTTTGAACCAGTACATCAATTTATAATGCAGGCTTTTGAAAATGAAGGGATACATTTTGAAGAGGTTCTCATCGATGTGACTTTCCCAGAAGAGAATGCTCTTACAAGAAAACCTAATACTGGTTTACTCACTCACTATATAAACTACGAGGCGATTGATCTAGAGAATAGTTTCGTAATAGGCGATAGAATTACTGATATACAACTAGCGAAGAACCTAGGCTGCAAAGGTATTTGGCTTAACGTAGATGAAGAGCTTGGTGCAGGAGAAATAGGAGATGCCGTCTCTACATTGCGAAAAGATACTGTGGCTTTAGAAACGAAAGATTGGTCAGCCATTTGGAGTTTTCTTAAAGAAACTACTCATCAATAAAATCATTTTATGCGATTTTTCTTAATATTATTTCTGTTTCAAATCTGCTTTTTTATGTCAGCATCGGCACAATCTTTTGATACTCTATTTGTTCAAAGCCATATAGAGAAGTTAGAAAATGCAAAAGCGTACACTTTAAAAGTTGCAGAGCTTATGCCAGAGCAAGATTATAGTTTTAAAGCAGATTCTGGCGAAATGAGTTTTGGCGAGCAGCTCCTACATATTGCGTCGAACCTTGCCTGGCTAAGCTCTTCATATATCGTAAGAGCAGACAATCCTATTATGAAGAAGGATGCCTCTACTTTATCAAAGAAAGAAATCCTGGTAGATGTAGCAATGGCATATGATTTTGCCATATCCTCCGTAAAGAAAATGCCCATCAATGAATTGTCTTCTATGGTTGAGTTTTTTGCGGGTCCTAAAAATAAGCTTCAAATTATCAATCTTATTGAAGATCATCAGACCCACCATCGTGCACAGATTTTGGTTTATCTAAGATTAAGGGGAGTAAAGCCGCCGAGCTATGTCGGGTGGTAAGACGTTTAGGAGGTTAGGGATTTAGAAGTTTAGTTTTACCGTAATTCTTAATTCGTAATTTATGATGTGAGCTAATTCACTATCTTGCTACTTAGAAAATCTTCAAAAATTATTAGATGGAATACATAGTACCCTTACTTTCTTTAATTGCCCTGGAGGTTATTCTAGGAATTG
>JBBRHK010000391.1:0-2523 GCA_038222815.1 Chitinophagales bacterium | reverse complement strand
GACCATCGGTGCAGAATTGAGCCATGTGGAGAATGCAACCCTTCAAGATGTGAAAGCTTTCTTTGCCAAGCATTATAATCCTAGCAATGCTATTCTGGTTGTAGCAGGAAATCTTAAACTGGAAAATGTAAAACTACTGGCTGAGAAATGGTTTGCAGATATCCCTGCTGGAGAAAAATATGAGCGATCACTTCCGCAAGAACCAGCACAAGTAAGTGCTAAAAAGCTAGAAGTAAAAGCAGATGTACCAGTGACGGCGCTATACAAATGTTGGCATATGTGTCCAAGGTTAGATTCTCGGTATTATGCTACAGAATTTATCACCGATATTCTTGGTGGCAGTGCATCTTCTAGGCTTTACCAAACCTTAGTAAAAGAGAAAAAATTATTTTCTGAAGTGGATTGTTTTCATTTTGGTAGTACAGATGCAGGTCTATTGACGATAGCTGGTAAATTAGTAAATGGCGTGACGATGGAAGATGCTGAGGCAGCCATTGATCACGAAATAAAAATGCTACAAAGTCGTGGCATTACAGAAGATGAACTTCAAAAAGTAAAAAACAAAACGGAAAGCATTTTAGCATTTGAAGATATGAGCTTGATGAATAGGGCTACCAATATTGCTATGTATGCAATACTCGGTGATACCGACCTCATCAACAAAGAATGGGGCTATTACCAAGCCGTAACTGCTAAAGATATTGTTACACAAGCCAACGAAATATTTACCGCAAATAACTGTAGTAGTTTGTACTACTATGCTACACAAAATTAATAGTTACCCTTTCACAAATAAAGAGGTTCATTAAAACTTGCGTAAATTTACTGTTTAAACTTTTCTGAACTATGGATAGGTTAATAAAGTATAGTCCAAAAATTATTTCACTTTGTGAAAATCATAAAGTTAAAAGCCTTTATGCATTTGGATCCGTGCTAACAGATAATTTTAATAATGAAAGCGATATAGATTTAGTTGTCGATTTTTCGCCAATTAACGTTGAAGATTATGCAGACAATTATTTCAACTTTAAATTTTCACTTCAAGATATTTTTGATAGACCAATTGACTTGTTAGAGGAGAAAGAAATAAAAAATCCATACCTAAGGTCATCAATTAATGAAAAAAGAAAATTAGTCTATGGCATTAATCTTCGTTTAAAAAATTGAAATTAAAGAACTAATTAATTGTAGCAGTCTTTACTACTACACTACACAAAATTAATAGAACACAGAACCAAGTATGATAAATAGAACTGAGAGTCCCGAAATAAAAGATGCTGTAGATTTTACATTAACCCTTCCGCCATACGCTACATACACACTACACAATGGCGTACAAGTATATGAAGTAAATACAGGCGCACAAGAAGTAGCACAAATAGATTTTGTTTTTTACGCCGGCAATTTTTTTGAAGATCAGCAAGCTATTGCTGCTACTACTAATGCCTTATTAAAAAATGGGACTACCAGTAAAACTGCTTATCAATTAAATGAAGCCTTTGATTATTTAGGTGCATTCTGCAGTAGAACTTGCTATAATGAAACAGCAGTGATCAAGTTAAACTGCCTAAGTAAACGACTACCAGAGCTTGTTCCCATCATTGCAGAAATGCTAAGTGATGCTACATTTCCCGAAGAAGAATTAGCTACCTATAAGCAAAATAGTAAACAGCGATTATCAGTTAATTTACAGAAAAGTGATTTCGTAGCCTCTAGATTAATAGATGCTTATTTATACGGTAAAGACCATCCTTATGGCACTTATACGGAGCAAGAAGACATTGATAAATTAGAAGTAGAAGCGCTTAGAACTTTTTACGATAAATATTATCGACACGGCGAATGCATCATTTTCGTATCTGGGAAATTTACCCAAGATGTAGAAGCAATTTTAAATGAAAGTATTGGCAGGCTGCCAATAACAGCTCCTAAAAGCACTTTGCCAAAATTTGCTTTACAACCTGAAGTAGAGAAGATACATCATATTACCAATGATCCTCAAAGTGTACAAGGTGCTATAAGAATTGCTCGTCCATTTGTAAATAGACATCATCCAGATTTTGCAAAGCTGATGTTATTGAATACAATCTTTGGAGGATATTATGGCAGCAGATTAATGAGTAATATTCGAGAAGACAAGGGCTACACCTATGGCATATATAGTTATGGACAAAATCATTTAAGCGATACTGCCTTTATCATAAGCACTGATGCAGGAAAGGAAGTATGTGCGGCAACTTTTGAAGAAGTGTATAAAGAAATGGAGATTTTAAAAAATGAATTAGTCAGTGAAGAAGAACTAAGCCTAGTGCGTAATTATATGATAGGTTCTATACTTGGTAGTCTTGATGGACCATTTCAAATAATGGCCAAGTGGAAAAATATTATACTTAATAATCTTACCGAAGAGAGTTTCTATAGCACGATTAATGATATTAAAAATACCACTGCAGAAGAGCTACAGGAATTGGCCAAGCAATATTTTAATAAGGAAGATTTTTATGAGTTGGTGGTGTATTGATT
>JBBRHK010000390.1:0-2568 GCA_038222815.1 Chitinophagales bacterium | reverse complement strand
GTACCCACTTCCATTTGAGGATGCACGTGCAAAGCAAATATTTTTTGCGGCGCAGGATTCTCAAGTACGCCTTCCTTTATCATGATACTAGCACCGCCTGGATTCTTTTCTTCACCCGGTTGAAAAATTAATTTCACCGTTCCTTCCCAGCTATCTTTTAACTCACTAAGAATTCTTGCTGCGCCTAGTAAGCAGGTAGTATGTACATCGTGACCACAAGCATGCATCACACCATCGACAACACTTTTATATGGCACATCATTAGCTTCCTTTATTGGTAACGCATCCATATCTGCTCTAAGGGCAACTACCCTAGCTTCTGGATTTTTGCCTTTAATAATTCCTACCACGCCAGTAGTTGCAAGGATAGTAAAAGGAATATCCAAAGAAGCAAGATGCTCTTGGATGTATTTACTAGTATTAAATTCTTGGTAACTAAGTTCTGGATTGGCATGAATGTGCCTGCGTACATCTATATATTGGTCACTATATTTTGTAGCCAATAATTTTATATCCTCGTACATAAATTAATTTTTTTCAACAACTACTTTTCATCGTCTTCGGCTTCTGCCGCAGTTCTTTTCACAATAACCATTTCTGGCACGATGTAAATATTCCCTTTGATTACTCCTGAGCTCATCAGTTGTTTACGAATATTAGTAGCTTCTGCTTTATCAGTAAAATCTCCAAACTTAACCTTGATATACGGGTTTACAAAAGTGGTATGCACAGAATACTTATTATCATATTTTTTAAGCAAATACGCCCTAACCTCCATTGCATAAGCCTTATCATTTGAATTTACGACCATCAAACGATAGCCTTGAGTCCTACCTGTAACAACCTTTGATGCAGCTGCCTTAGCTTTAGCCACATTATACTCAGCAAGCTTTTTGCCCAAAATATCTAATCTAGGATCAGCCTCTATTTTCACTAACTCCATTGTATCTGGGGCAATCGTGGATGATTCCGTCTGTGCATTTGCCAGCAGTACTCCACTTAAAGCAATAAATAATAAAAACAATATTTTTTTCATCTTCGAACTTTTTTATGTTGTTATATTCTTTCTTCCTTCGCAATGGCTACACTACTACTACAGCCCAATCTATCTGCTCCAGCTTCTACCAGCTCTTGAGCAAATTTAAGTGTTTTAATACCGCCACTTGCCTTAATTTTTACTGCATCTGCAAGGTGAGTCCGCATAAGCGACACAGCAGCTACACTTGCTCCTTTTTCCGCATAACCAGTACTCGTTTTTAAATATCCTATACCGGCTGCTCCATATAAATCACAACATTTTACAATCTCATCATCTGTAAGAATACCAGATTCTATAATGATTTTAATAACCTTCTTTTTAGCATTTACCACTTGCATTACTGTGTTTAGTTCGTTAGCCAAGTAAACCCAATCGTTATTTTTTAATGCCGTTAAATTGATAACCATATCTAACTCATCTGCTCCATCTATTATGGCAAGTACAATCTCTGCAACCTTTGCCTCTATTGCACTGTAGCCAAATGGGAAGCCAATTACCGTGGCAATTTTCACATTAGTACTATTTAGTGATTCCTTACACATCTTTACAAAAGATGGCGGCACACACACCGCAGCAAATCCATACTCTATAGCTTCGTTACACAATTGTGTAACTTCTGCAACAGTAGTTGTTGGTTTCAAAATAGTATGGTCGATTCTGCTCGCTATAGTCATACTGCAAAAATATAAATTTAAAAAGGAGCGTTCCTATTTTCATTGCCAACTTTTATTTAAATAGATATATCAATTCTAATATGGTTATTTTTTAACTATTTGTTGTACTTTGACACTTTCGAATTCTTGAAAAAACGAATCAAATTATAATACCGATACAATTCGCTTTACACTTTAAAGATTCTATTTTTATGATGTTCGAAAAACCAACATTACACAAACGCTCAAAAAAATAAATTTTAAAACAATCAATTATTTATGATTAAACATTTTTCAAAATTTACCCTTGTTGTAGGTTTTGCATTGCTTTCTAAAATGAGCAAAGCTCAAGAAACCTTCTCTGTGAATGGAGTAGCGGATAACAGGACTGGCGCAGTAGCATTTACGAATGCCAATGCGGTAAAAGACAATATTGTTACCGCTAACTCTACCCTACTTATTAGAGATGGTAAAATAATATCAATAGGAAAAAACATCGCTATTCCGCCGGGCTTCGAAGTGGTAGATTTAAAAGGCAAATATGTCTATCCTTCCTTCATTGATATTTTTAGCAGCTACGGCATAGCTACTCCAAAAAGAGAAGCAGGAGGTTTTAACTTCTTTGGAACTGCTCAACTTACCTCTAACACTAAAGGTGCTTATGGTTGGAACCAAGCAATAAAAACACAAGCCAATGCTGCCGATGTTTTTACAAGTAATGATGTACAAGCCAAGAGCCTTATGGATGCTGGCTTTGGCACAGTACTCACACACATTCAAGATGGAATTGCCAGAGGAACTGGAGTGGTAACTACGCTCAATACAGAGAGCGACAATATGGCCATTTTAAAGACTAGAGCTGCTGCTTTTTATTCT
>JBBRHK010000389.1:0-2578 GCA_038222815.1 Chitinophagales bacterium | reverse complement strand
GTAACGAGTTTCATCATAACCTATATTATGCAATTGAAAACCAGAAGTAGGTATCCCGTCTACAAATTGCTCTGCCTGGAAAATTCCATTCTGATTAGTAGAGCCAGTATATCTGTCATAAGCAGTAATGGCAAAGCTTACCGCTTCTGTATTTAAAGTAATTAGTCCGCCTGCAACTGTATATTTTGAGCCTTGTCTTACAGCCGCATATATTTTAGGTCGTTGCTCATAAGTGCTAAGGCATCTGTCATACACGGCTACTCTTAGAATATCTGGTGCTGTATTATCAGGAATGGGGAAGCCCATCAGTAGCGGATTTAGCACCTTGTCAGTTTTTGTATCTCTCACTTCAAAATGTAAGTGTGGGCCCATAGAGCCGCCTGTGTTACCGCTTTTTGCTACGACTTGTCCTTTCTTTACAGGAAACATTCCTGCGGGAATATCCAAGTAAACCTCCCAAGATTTCATCTCGTATTGCTTCTCTGTGATGTAAGTATCTAGCTCCTTGTAAAATGAATTTAAGTGGGCATATAAAGTAGTCATACCATTAGGATGCGCTATATAAATGGCTTGACCAAAACCCCAAGGTTCTACTTTAATTTTTGAAACATATCCATCTGCTGCGGCATATATATCTTTATTTTCTACTTGGTCGCTGCGGCAGTCGAGCCCCATATGGTAGTGATTAGGACGTAGCTCGCCAAAGTTTGCAGCCAATCCTATTTTTGCATTGATAGGCCAGCGGAAATAATTTTTTTCGTAATTATTTTTTGGTAATAATGTATTTGTTTGGCTATAACTAAATCCAAAAATGAAAAGAAAAAGTAATAAAATAGAAAAATATTTTGTGTAATCCTGCATTAAACAAAAATCGTTCTTTGAGGAGGGTTTGGCAAATAAAATTTTGGTAAATAATAGTTGGTAATTGTATTTAAAAAAAGAGATGAGAAGTTGACTTATTGGATGACGGTGCTTTTTATCGACTCCTTTACTTTTTTTCTTGATAAAAAAAGTAACAAAAAAATCAACCTGTCCCGTACCTCTGGTCGGGAGGCTGTGAAATAAATGGCTAAAAATTCCCAAGTCTGCCTAAAATAAATGAACTCGCTTCTAAAATTTCTACGTAGCTGTGTCCCATCGGGCTCAAACAGCATTTATTTCTTTACGTCAGACTTAGAAATTTTTAAGCACATTTATTTCAAGGCCACTGATAGCAAACGTTAAGTGATGCCGGCAGAAAAATATTTTTTTTCGACAGTCGCTAATCTTTTAATCTTTAAAATTACGGAGCAATAATTCTTTAGTGGGGTATTTGTCACTTACATTATAGAAGAAATACTAAGATTCCCTTTTTGACTTCCATTGATGGTAATCAACATTTTCGATACTGGCCTGATCTTGTTCAAATTCTAATGGTTCACAAGGCTTAAAACTTTGCAACATATCTGCGGCTAGTTGCTGATATACTTTTGTTCCTTCTGTTTTCCAATGCAGCATTTCATCCGAAACCTCTTTAATTTTTTTTGCTGGATTTCCCACAATCAAACTTCTACTTTCATACACTTCATTCGCTTTTACAAAACTTAAGGCACCTACAATACAACCTTCACCTAACACCACATTATCCATTATTACGGCGTTCATTCCTATTAAACAATTTTCGCCAATACTGCATCCGTGTATGACAGCACCGTGACCAATATGGGCATTTTTCTCTAGCACTACTTCTACTCCAGGAAACATATGAACAGTACAATTTTCTTGTACGTTGCAACCATCTTTTATCACTATACGCCCAAAGTCGCCACGAATAGCGGCTCCAGGGCCTATGTAGCAATGCTTGCCTATCACTACATTTCCTATTACACTTGCTTGAGGATGTATAAATGAAGATGGATCTATTACAGGACGAATGCCTTTAAATTCATAAACCATTGCAGAATTTTTTAAGGAATTAGCGGCTTACCATTTCTATGGCATAGACCTTTAAAGATGGCAACCTTTTTACCATCGCCATTGCTAATGTGTACTCTATATAAGCCTGTACTTCTACCGCTATGCTCCTCCGTAGCTTCTGCGGTAAGCACATCGCCTACATGCACAGACCTAAGGAAATTTATAGAAGTGTCTAAAGCAACAGACAACTGATTTCTATTATTACAGGCGAATGCAAAGGCACTATCTGCCAGCGAAAACGCTATACCTCCATGTACAATACCAAAGCCGTTGATCATTTCTGCTCTCACCGTCATTTCTATCTTGCTATACCCATCGTGTACTTCCAATACTTTTATACCGAGCCATTGGGAAAAAAGATCGTGCTCCATCATATGGGCAACAATCTCTGTGGATGTAAGTGCTCCTCCTGTCATAATTATTTTATTTACCGGTAAATATAGCTGGTCGCTTTTCTAAAAAAGACTGCACACCTTCTGCATAATCTGCAGTACTTGCAGCTACTCTTTGTAATTCATCTTCTAAGCTCAACTGCTGTGTAAGATTATTATTGGCAGAAAGTTGTAAAGCCTTTTTGGTAAGTGCTAATCCTTTTGTAGGCATTGCTGCTAGCTTGGTAGCT
>JBBRHK010000388.1:0-2619 GCA_038222815.1 Chitinophagales bacterium | reverse complement strand
TACGATGCCCAGCGGCAAAGAGCGATTACAAGAGTTGGCCATAAATACTTTTGTGGTGGAACTGAAACAATTTCGAACTAAAAATTTCGAATTATTAATCTATAATCAATTGGAACTTTAAAGAGTTTTGGTCATTTAAATTTATTCTATCAGGTTAAAGTTGAGAATTGCATAGTTCATCGGACAATAAAGTGATTCAATAAAATATCGATCAGATTTTTCACTAAATAGGTAGGATTTATGTTTTGATAAATTGGCATTAATACTCTCCCAAAAAAAAATTATCTTTCAACCAATTAAAACTTTCACGCTATGCCAGTCTTAGAACCATTCCATTTAAAATCTTGGATTAACGATAACAGAGAATTATTAAAGCCACCTGTAGGTAATGCTTGTCTGTACAAAAAAGCAGAAAACTTTATTGTGATGATCGTCGGTGGACCCAATGCTAGAAAAGATTATCACTTTAATGAAAGCGAAGAATTATATTATCAGGTAGAGGGAGATATTATTTTAAAAATAATAGATGATGGTGTGCCGAAAGACATACATATAAACGAAGGTGATTTGTTTTTGCTTCCGCCAAAAACGCCACACTCGCCGCAAAGGGGAGCCGGAACAGTAGGTCTTGTTATAGAGAAAATAAGGGAAGATGAGGAGAATGAGAAAGATGCTTTTATGTGGTTCTGCGAGAATTGTGGTAATAAATTGTACGAAGAATCTGTTTTCGTAAGTGATATTGTAGCACAGTTACCACCATTGATGAATCGGTTTTGGGGAGATGATGAAAAAAGAACTTGTACTAAATGTGGGACTAAGATGGAGGCTCCAACAAAATAAAATGATGCAAAAAAAAATTGACATACACACACACATAATGCCTGCTTCTATGCCCGACTGGACAAAGAAATTTGGCTATGGAGATTTCATACATATAGAACAGCGCAACTGCAAAGCTTGTATGATGAAGGGCGATAAGTTTTTCAGAGAAGTAGAGGACAATTGTTTTGAGGCGGGTAGTAGATTGAAAGAAATGGCTGCAACCGGCGTCACTACACAAGTGTTGAGCACAATTCCTGTATTATTTAATTACTGGGCAAAGGCTAAGGACGGCTTGCAGACTTCACAATTTTTAAATGACCATATTGCAGAAACAGTTACAAAAAATCCAGCAGAGTTTATTGGGTTAGGAACACTACCTATGCAGGATATAGAACTAGCCATTGCAGAAATGGAGCGCTGTGTGCTAGAATTGAAAATGCCAGGTGTAGAAATTGGTACTAATATCAATGGGTTAAATTTATCTGACAAGAAGTTTTTCCCTTTGTACAAAAGGGCGGAAGAAATTGGGTGTTCTATCTTTATTCATCCTTGGGAGATGATGGGGGAGAAGGATATGGTAGATTATTGGTTGCCTTGGCTCGTAGGAATGCCTGCAGAAACTAGCCGTGCTATTTGCAGTCTAATTTTTGGTGGCGTGCTTGAAGCTTTCCCAAATCTCCGTATTGCTTTTGCTCACGGTGGCGGTTCATTTCCTATAACCCTCGGCAGGATAGAACACGGTTATGCGGTACGACCAGATTTGGTGCAGAAGGATAATGCCATTAATCCAAGAGATTATATCGGCAAGTTTTGGATAGATAGCTTGGTTCACGATAAACAAGCATTGAAGTTCGTAAGAGAAATGTTTGGCGATGATCATATTTGTATGGGTAGCGATTATCCATTTCCGCTAGGAGAGCATCTTCCTGGAAAACTAATTGAAGATGAGATTGATGACCAGTTAATCAGGGATAAATTGCTTTATCAAAATGCAAAGAATTGGCTAGGAATTTAAAAAATATCCTTTTGTTTGATAATCAATTAATTATGATAGGTTTTTTGAAAATTAGGCCTAATATTCAAAATCGATTTTAAAAATTAAGCCTAATTTTCTAAATAATTACTGCAACAACTCGGGATAATCTGTAATTATTCCATCTACTTTCAAAGCCTTTAGTTTCTTCACCGTGGCTTTATCATTTACTGTCCAAGGCACAATTCTTATACCTTTTGAATGGGATTCTGTAACAAGATTTTCGGTTACTAATTCGTAGGCGGGACTATATATGGTAGGATTAAAACCAAGATCATCTAGCTGTTTTCTAAAACTTCTATTATCATCTGCTTCTACTAGCATCGCAGTTTTTATAGTAGAATATTTTTTGTGTAAATATTGTAGCGTTCTAAAATCAAAACTTTGAATGATTACCATCTCCATTAAGTCGGCATCCTTAATTTCTTTCATCAAAAGCTCCACAAATTCCTCTGGCGCAGGATGGTATTTTCCATCGGTCTTTGGGTCAGTTTTCGTTTCTATATTGTAAAATAAAGGAGGACGTTTTGCAGTCATCATATATACTTTTACAGCCGCAAATACATCTGAAAGCAAAGGTTTGTGTGCTTTCAATTTTTGCTGCTGAGGAAATCTAGGATGCGGTTTCATTCCCACATCATATTTCTTCACCTCTTCATAGGTCATTTGATAGATGTTATAATTTTTCTCCTTAGTCACATCTATGCTATCACCTTTTGCTGTCGTAGTAATTTCGTGGTTAAAGAATGGCTCGTGTGATAGAA
>JBBRHK010000387.1:0-2652 GCA_038222815.1 Chitinophagales bacterium | reverse complement strand
ATTGGATAATTTGTAATCATTGTAGTAAATACAGTTTTTTTTGTTTTAGTGGCATTGATAAATAATGATTTTCTTAAAGTTAATTGCTCCGCATATTTTTTAGTAAGCTCAAAAGGTGCATTGTAAAATTTACATTCACATAAATTTATTACTTGGTCTTTCCTATCTATTATTAAATCAATTTGAAATCCATCAGTAAGATTATTTTTTTGCTGAGTAAAATTGCTTGTTTCTGTATATACATTTTCTATTCCTAAAGCTTTCTTCACTTTATCAATGTGTTTAATGCAAATACTTTCAAAAGCATATCCTGTCCATATCTTGTATTGCTGAGATTGAGCAAGCAATGGCCACACTCCTTTTCCAGTTTTCTTATTGCTTTTCATAAACTTATGATAGAAGACAGAGAATTCATCTACAAGTCTGTAGGTAATGCCTCTCTTTAATTTCCCAAAGGGACTTTCAGCAATTACAAATCCCGATACCATCAATTCATCCATCGCCCTTGTAAATGGTCCTCCTTTAACTACTTTGGATTTCTTTATGATATCAATGGTAGTCAGTCCGTTTTTAGCAGCGGCAAGTGCGGCTACAATGGCTTCGTGGTTTTCTGAGTTATCAAACAAGGCTTGATAAAGGTTCTTGTATTCATTTTTTAAAATACCATTTTCTTCAAAGCAAAGGCGCTCTATTGTTTGCGAAGGGCTTTCGCCTCGTTTTATATTTTCGAGATAGTAGGGTATGCCACCAAATGCCATATACAGTTCTATAATGGCATTATTGGTGAGTGATATTTTTTTCTCTTTCAAAAATGCTGCTGTTTCTGCTAGGGTAAATGGTTGGAGATTTAGTGATAAGGTGACCCGGTTATGAAAACCTCCTTTATCGTTTATTATCTTTTGAGTTATCCATGAGGTCGCAGATCCACACACTACGAGTATAAAATGTTTTTCTTTAGATAGAAAATCATTCCAAAGATGGGCTAGCAATTGTATGAAACCAGATTTATTTGTATTAATCCACGGTAATTCATCTAGGAAAATTACTTGTTTTTTATTTTTAGGAAGTGTTTCTAAATAAGCTTTTAGTAAGATGAATACCTCTTGCCAAGAGGTAAGTGGTATCAAGAATTTTGAATTCGAATGGGTAGCAATTTTTTCTACAAAATTATTTATCTGTGATTGCTTATCGGCAGATTGTATGCCAGTTACCCTTATGCAAAGGTCATTGCCAAATACTTGTTCTATTAAGTAGGTCTTACCTACTCGTCTCCTTCCTGTAACTGCAATAAAAGATGATTTATTCAGCTTCATTGTTTCTGCTAGTATATCTACTTGACGTTGTCTTTCTGTCATATATAGTTGTATTTATGTATCCAAAAATAAGAGATAAATACAACTATTTAAAAAATAATTGTATTTATGTGCTAAAAAAAGTGAGATAAATACAACTATCATATTTTTGAATGCAATGGTGTTCAGCCAATTCTAATCTGTTTTTTAGTAAAAAAGAATAGTACTTGTAAATAGCCGCATATATATTTCAAGGAGTGTTCGCCTTATCGAGTAAGAACTTCATGAGTAATTTTTAAGACAGTATTCTACATCTTCTAATTTATTCCCTTATTTTAGTGCTGTGTAAATAATACACATTGCCATTTTTTCATTTTTATTCGATTGCTATGCGTGAAGATATTTTATCGTCAGGAAGGCCAAAGTTATCTTTGGTAGAGATCATCAATATGAGTGTGGGTTTCTTTGGAATCCAGTTTGGGTGGGACTTGCAGCGTGCTAATATGGGACGCATTTACGAGGGCCTAGGCGCAAATCCAGATGAAGTACCACTCTTGTTTTTAGCAGCGCCACTTACAGGATTATTGGTACAGCCTATCATTGGTTATATGAGTGACAGAACTTGGCATCCCAAGTATGGAAGACGTCGCCCTTATTTTATGGTAGGAGCCATACTTAGTTCTATCGCCTTAGTTTTTATGCCAAACAGTAGTGCTTTATGGATGGCTGCTGGACTACTTTGGGTCTTAGATGTTTTTGGAAACGTAGCTATGGAGCCTTTCAGAGCCTTTGTTACTGATAAGTTGCCCGACTCTCAGGTAAATAGAGGATTCATTATGCAGAGTCTTATGATAGGGCTAGGAGGCAGTATTGCTAGCGCTCTTCCTTGGTTAATGAATAATGTTTTTAAACTTGAAAATGTTTCTCAGCAAGGACAAATACCAGAAAATGTAAAAGCATCTTTTTATATCGGAGCATTCTTCTTTCTCGCAGCAGTACTTTATACCGTTTTTACAACTAAAGAATATCCTCCGGCAGATGTGCCTATGAAGGAAAAAATTCAAGAGAGCAACAAGGGATTTGGTGGAGGATTTAGAGAAATATGGCATGCACTCACACATATGCCGAAGAGAATGCAAATCATTTCTTTGGTTCAATTTTTTACTTGGCCAGGATTATTTCTAATGTGGTTTTATTATAGCACCGCTGTTGCAGTTAATGTTTTTGGAGGAGTAGATGCAGCTGATAAAGTATATGCAGAAGGTGCAGACTTTGGAAGCCTCACGCTATCATTTTATAGCGTTGTAACTTTTCTTTTTGCACTTGTTTTGCCTATGATTGCAGATAAGCTTGGCAGAAA
>JBBRHK010000386.1:0-2652 GCA_038222815.1 Chitinophagales bacterium | reverse complement strand
TCTGCTTGTAAGGCAGATGCTCTAAACCAACTGAGCTAAACTCCCAACAAATTTTGTCTTTCCGATTTAAAAACAAAGAAGTAAAATCTCCCTTCCTTTTTTTTCGGAGTGCAAATATAAGGGGAAAAAAATTTCTATTACCAACATTATTTGAAAAATTAAAAAAATAAATTCTCTGGGCATTTCTTCATCAATTCAATTATTTATATTTTTGCAGTATGAATACAATATTCAATTCCACCCAAGTAGAAACAGATTTTGATGTTGCTGAATTAATTGAAATCGATAAGCAGTGTGCACTAATTGTATGGAACGATGAGGTAAATAGTTTTGATACTGTCATAGATGCTTTGATAGCCATCTGTGGTCACGATACCACCCAAGCAGAACAATGCGCCCTACTCATTCACACTAAAGGAAAATATCCTGTGAAGAAAGGAAATTTTGATACGATGAAGCGCCAGTGCGACGCTATTACAGAAAGAAATATTGGTGCTACTGTAGAAGAATTAGCTTAGGTGAAGCAGATTCCATTCTTAGATGAACAAGAAATATTACAGCCCCCTTTACATTACGACAAATCGGGACTTGTAGCCATAGGTGGCAACCTATCTTCTCAAAGCCTCCTAAATGCTTATACTCAGGGGGCCTTTCCTTGGTACAATGAAGATGAAATGATTCAATGGTGGTCGCCGAATCCTAGGTGTATCCTTTACCCTTCTGAAATAAAAACTTCAAAGAGTATGAAGCCAATACTTCAGAATCCAAGATTTGAATTTAAAATAAACAACAACTTTAATTCCGTTATAAATGCTTGCGCTGCCATCGAAAGGCTTGGGCAAGATGGAACTTGGATACACGAAGAAATGAAGATTGCTTATAATTTTTTGCATGAAGAAGGCATTGCAATGAGTGCAGAAACTTACTATGATAATAAACTTGTAGGTGGCTTGTATGGCCTAAGAATAGGCAATGTCTTTTTTGGAGAAAGTATGTTCAGCAGCATTTCAAATGCCAGTAAATATGCCCTAATTAATTTTTGTAAACACTTACTCGCCACAGGTTGCCGAATCATCGACTGCCAGCTAGAGACAGCGCACCTTCGCTCAATGGGCGCTACACTCATTACAAGAAATAAATTTTTAAAGGAGCTAGAGCAAAACCTCTAACTTTTACTGAACTAATTCTTCTAATACAAAATATACAGCGGGACAAAATTCCACATTCTTTAAAGTAATAGCTGGCTTTTTTAGCAGTACATCTTCATCTGTATAAGGAAAGCGGCTACAGTCAGAAGGGCGGTACTCATAGATGCTGCACTTATTATCTGCTCCAAGAAACGAACAAGGTTTTGTTTTTAAAACATAATCGCCATCCTCATCAGCAAAAAGATATTTGGCAATAAATTCAGTATCCTTTAATCCTAATTTTGGAGCTATCCTCCTTATATCTGGACCTTTAAACCTTGGCGAATAGTTTTTACAACAGGCAGCACAATCAAGACAATTAATTTGAGAAAAGGCTTTTTCATGAAGCTCGGGCAGTTGCTTCAATACTTTTCTCACATTGACCCGTTTTAAGAAAGATTGATATTTTTTCTTTTGGTCTATTGCTCTTTTCTGCCATTGATTATTAGAAGAAATATCCATACTTGGTTATTAGAATTAAAGTACAAATGTACTGTGCGTTAAAACAAAATTAATGAAGACTTTGTTATTGATTTTAAGCCTTAAATTTGCACAAATTTAAAGTTGAAATTTTATTATTTACCCCTTCCCAATTCCCAATTATGAATATTTTCGAAGAACAACAGCAAGAGTTTATTGGCAGACATATTGGTCCAAGCATTGAGGAAACCAACGAAATGGTATCCGCTATTGGAGTAGCTAGTATGGATGAGTTGATAGAAAAGACAGTGCCAGCAAGCATCCGACTTCCGCAGGATATGAAGGTATGCGCTCCTATGAGTGAAGCAGCATATCTAAAGCATATTGACAAAATAGGGAGGATGAATAAAGTATATCGTAGCTACATCGGTTGCGGTTATTACAGCACTTTTGTTCCATCGGTTATTGCTAGAAATGTATTCGAAAATCCAGGTTGGTACACACAGTACACACCATACCAAGCGGAAATTGCGCAAGGTAGATTAGAAAGTCTACTTAATTTTCAGACTATGGTGAGTGATCTTTGTGGCTTACCTGTTGCCAATGCTAGTTTGTTAGATGAAGGTACCGCTGCTGCAGAAGCTATGACTATGCTTTTCAATCATAAGAATAAGAATACAGATCATATATCATCTCCAAAGTTTTTTGTAGATAAACATATCCATCGCCAAACTTTAGATATCCTTATTACAAGAGCTAAACCAGTAGGAATAGAGCTTGTAGTAGGCGACTTTAGATCAGTGTCATTTACCAATGATTTCTTTGGCATATTTATTCAATATCCTAACAGCGAAGGTGCTATAATAGATTACAGACAGTGTATAGAAGCAGCCCACGCTGCAGATTCTTATGTGGTAATGGCTACAGATTTACTAGCCCTTACTATGCTAGTTCCTCCGGGAGAATTGGGAGCAGATGTGGCTATTGGAAACAGTCAGCGATTTGGCGTGCCAAAAGGATTTGGTGGTCCTCACGCAGCTTTTTT
>JBBRHK010000385.1:0-2673 GCA_038222815.1 Chitinophagales bacterium | reverse complement strand
TTTGAAGATTGTAGTGTACTCAATGAGTTGTGGGAAATACATAGTGGAGACTGGGAAAATATTCTTCCACAATATCAAGCATTGCGGAAGCCAGATGCAGATGCGATTTCCGACTTAGCGCTAGCAAACTTTATAGAAATGAGAGATAAGGTGGCAGACGAAAAATTTATTGCACAAAAGAAAATCGAAGCAAGCTTTACAAAAGCGCATCCAGAAAAATGGACTCCTGCCTACAGTATGGTGACTTTTAGGCCAGATATGCGATACAGCGAAGCGCTAGAAAAAGGCAAACAGCAACAGCAAATAATGGACAAAGTGATGGGTGAAGAAAAAACAAGTTTATGGGAATGGAATGAGGAAGTAGAGGCTAAAATACTGGCAGCATTATAGCTAGTTAAAAAATTAAAATTTAAACTTTACGATGAATCGCAATAGCCTAGTAGAAAATATTAAAGCAAAAAAAACATACCTCTGCGTAGGGTTAGATACTGATGTAAATAAACTTCCTGCACATTTACCAAAAACAAAAGACGGTATAGTAACCTTCAATAAAGCCATAATAGATGCGACTTTAGAACATTGTGTGAGCTATAAAATAAACACTGCGTTTTATGAAGCACTCGGCACCAAAGGCTGGGAAGCAATGGAAGAAACGGTTGCTTACATTCCAAATACGCATTTTAAAATAGCCGATGCCAAGCGAGGTGATATAGGCAATACGGGTGAGCAATATGCCAAAGCTTTTTTTCAAACCATCATTTTTGACGCTATCACTGTAGCCCCTTATATGGGAGAAGATAGTATCAGACCATTTTTAGAATATGATAATAAATGGGCAATTGTACTTGGACTTACTAGTAACAAAGGGGCAAATGATTTTGAGCTACTTCAATTAGAATCTACCTATACTGACGAGCAAAGAAGAGCTACTTACTTGTACGAACGAGTTCTTGAAACGGTAAGCAAATGGGGCAACCCCAATAATACAATGTTTGTAACTGGTGCCACACAGGCAACAGAGTTTGCCAATATTCGCTCCATCATTCCAAACCATTTTTTACTAGTACCTGGTGTAGGGTTCCAAGGCGGCAGTCTTGCAGAAGTGAGTGAGTATGGTATGAACGAGGATATAGGGCTGTTAGTAAATGCAAGTAGAGCGATTATCTACGCTAGTAGCGAAGAAAATTTTGCAGAAGAAGCTGCTGTGATAGCTGCACAATACCATTTTGAAATGAAAAGTTATTTACCATAATGATACAATTTTTCTATACCGATTGGATTTGGATTCCCGGCGTTATTATGATAGTGATTTACAGCGTCATTTACCTTCTGGAGTGGAAGCATCCTCGCTTGCAGTTACCTCACGTACATCACTCTTCCATAAATTATTTACAAGGAATGGGTTTTGTGCTGATGAATATCATTTCTAGTTATGTAATGGCAACATTTTTATTAAATATATCTGTTCATTTTAAGGGTGCACTAGGCTTTACAGAGATGCCATATTGGGTAAAGTTTGCTTTAAGTTTCTTGTTACTTGATGTGTTAATTTATAGTTGGCATAGGATTAATCATATTTTCCCAAGCCTGTGGAAAGCCCACGAATTACACCATCAAGAAAAAGAATTAAGCATATTTTCTACTTTTCATTTCTCGCCAAAAGAAATATTGTATTCTACCATTTGGAAGAGTATTGTTTATCCATTGTTGGGTATTTTACCCGAGGCATTTTTTATTTACAATGCGATTTTCTTCTTAGTCATCCTATTTCATCATAGCAATTATAAATTGAGTTATTTGTGGGATAAAATCCTGAGTAGCGTTATTGTCACACCAGGTTTACATCACCTACACCACTCAGTTATTTTAAAAGAATCTAATTCTAATTATGGTTCTGTGTTTTCCTTTTGGGATAAGATGTTTGGTAGTTCTACGAAGTATGAGGAGCAGAAGATAGAATACGGGGTGGAAGAAAGTTTAGAAGTTTAGAAGTTTAGAAGTTTAGAAGTTTAGAAGTTTAGTTTTACAGACTTTATAATTTGAGATTTCTACTGATGGGTTGAAGAATGCTGCTATAAATCACTTTAAACGATATTATTCTACTAACGTTAATATAATAATAGCTAAATGATAAAATCTTTCAATTACAATTTGACAGGAACAGGTTGGGCAGAGGCGTTCTTTCTAAGTGAAACTCAAAATATCAATTTTAGAATATCGTACTTAACCGACCCATTGACAGATTTGGTTGAAGGACTTTACAAGTTAAATATTAACCAATCAGATGAAGAAAAAGTAATTTTTGCAGATGAGCCAGGAAATCATTCACTGGTCATTACCCGACAAGACAAAGCGAAAATAATGGTTGAAATCTATTGGAGCGACGATTGGGAACAAATAAGTGTCGCTCATATTTCAAGAAGTGAGAAAGCACTTGTCTATAAGGACACTGAAACTTTGAAAAATTTTACAACAATTATCTGTAGAGGCATTGACGACTTACTAGAACGACTTACTTTGAAGGAGTATAAGGAAAACTGGCACTTATTTGAGTTTCCTACTGACAGCTACAAAAAATTACGGCAACTGTAAAACCTAAAAAATGGCGAACGGTCAATATTGCTTTTGCTTCTGCATACCTGTTCTTAAGATTTACAATATTTCCTAGCTTAC
>JBBRHK010000384.1:0-2692 GCA_038222815.1 Chitinophagales bacterium | reverse complement strand
ACCTATATAAGATAATGAGTATAAATATTTCGTGCAACAGAAGCTAAGGAAAGACACAAGTGCTATTCCTGTTCTGACACAGAAACTTCTTTGTATGAATTATGTATCAATAATATTAGATATCCGAAAGCAACAGCTGCTATTATCAAGGCATTGTTAATGAGGCCCTCTACAGAAAAGGAAAGTTTAATTAAAATGGTAGAAATGATAAAGCCAGAGTTCCTGATGATTTTGTGAAATTTATCTGAATAGAAGAAAGAGAGTAAAAGTAAGACTACATCAATAATAATTAGGAGTATAAAGAAATCCTCAAAGAAAATATTATTGATGTTTTTGAAAGTACTCATCTCATTCCAATCTGTTTTTTGAAAGGATAAAAGCCAACTGAAGAACGAATAAAGCGCAAGTATGATTACTACAGGAATTAAAACAGTAGCAATACTTTTTTTCAGTTTTATAAATTTATTCATCCTCATAGCGGCTTTTTCTTCTAATATCTTACGTGGATTTTTTGCCGCATAATCAGCTAGCTTTTTATAAAATTGCTGTATTAGAAAAAACAGAATTAATGCAGTAGCTAGGTCGTAGGTTATTTGTAGATCGGTATCTAACTTAAACCAGTTCGGAGTCAATTCCATATGACCTATGTCTTTGAAAATTCTTCTTATTACAATTAGCGTAATAATCTCGTACTGCTTACCTATATAATTAGAAATTGACTTAGGAAGATAAAAAACTAATAGGAAGACCTCATATACAAGGATAAATGAAAACGGTGTGTATATCGCTGAGATAGGATTCTTTACCAACTTTGAGTTGATGTGAATGATGTTTTGACTGTCTAAAAAAATTACCAACAAGTGAAGTATGAAACTTACTATGGCAATAATGATAAAGATGCGCTCAGTCTTTTCTCGGAACTTCTCAGATAATAAGAGATTGAATAGTTGCTTCATACATTATTAACAAAACAAATATTAATTAGAAAAGTTGCGTTTTGGAAATTATGTTTCTTCACGGCAATAACACCAAAGAAGAACATTACTGCCTACGCCGCCATATTTTTCTGACTAGAAATGAAAATTCGAGCAAATTTTAGCGCTTACCTAGAGGGCATTT
Organism: Chitinophagales bacterium; assembly: GCA_038222815.1. Classification (GTDB taxonomy): domain Bacteria; phylum Bacteroidota; class Bacteroidia; order Chitinophagales; family Chitinophagaceae; genus Ferruginibacter. Next base: position 1,573 of record JBBRHK010000384.1, on the reverse strand, counting down.
AATTTTAGGGATATAGTTGATTTTTAATTTCGATACTTGGAATAAAACACACTCAATATAACCTACAGGGATACTCTTTTGGGAATCAGAGGTGCTTAATTAGCAGCTCTTTTTTAATGGCAAATGTTTACCAATTATCATTAAAATAAATTCTCAATAGAAATACCAAAATAAAAGTTTCTGGAGGCAGCAGTGTTGTAATACCTGCCACCTGCAGCATTGATATCATTGCCAAGGCTGTAGAGCTCATCCAATAAATTGTCAACACCAGTATAGAAATTAAAGCCTGTTTTCGTTTTGATGGACGGCTTCCACCCAATACGGTAGCCTAGCAGATGATAATCATCAGCCGCAGCGGTGTTAGCGTCATTTAGAAATAACTTAGAGCTGTATAGATAGGTACTGTTGAAGTAAATATGTTTTGCAAAACTAACATTGGCCAAAACAGAAATGGTATGCTTCGGCACTCCAGGCAAGTTTTTACCAGAAAAATCTGTACTGCCTTTTATGTACTCACCATATTTGAAATAATTAAAAGTGTAAGCTGCATTTAGTTGCACGTTTTCAATAATAGATTTTTTAAAATTTATTAAATAATCAGCGGTGGTTTCAATACCCTGTTGCTTGGTATTACCTGCATTCACAAAGAAGTCTGCATTGGAGCTGTCTCTCCGGCTTACCAGAGCATTATTTAATTTAAAGTAAAAAGCAGTAGCTTCTAATCGAAGCCTATTATTAAATAAACCAACTTTGGTGCCTAGCTCATAATTAGTACCCTGCTCGGCTTCTAGGTCTGTGCTGATGACCCCTGTGGAAGGCAGCAATTCTGAAACAGTAGGTGCTGAAAATCCTTTTGAAATACTAGCAAATAATGCCCTGTTGTTTCCAAACTTCTTTTGTACGGCAACTCTAGGTGATAATTCATTTTTGTAATTGCGGCTTTGCGAAAGCACCGGGAAACTACTCAATCTTGTAAAGCCAACATTTGATCTATTTAGGCTAAGACCTGTGGTAACAATCCATCCACCAACAAAATCAATATTTGCTTGCGCAAAAAAACTGCTAGTTGTATATTTCACATCGTCGTTTGTTTGTAAAGTGTCTGGCTTGCCATTTTTATTTTTTGCAACTTGTGTATTAAAGAAACCATATTGGGCCTCTGCACCAGCTATTAATTGTAGCTTAGTATTGTCTATCTTTTTTTCAAAAGTGAACGAGGTTCTTCCGCCATAGCCAGGCTCACTGCGGCGTTCATAGTTTCTAAATGTTGGATTTTTTATCTGATTATAATTACCGTAGAGTGTTGTGGTATTTATAAAGGCCGATGAGAATTCATATTGATGTGTAAATCCTGCCGTAAAATTCTGTTGATCAATCGCTGCTTGTGCTGCTGCCGCACTAGGAAACGCTCCTACAGCGGGTCTTGAAAGTGTTGGGTTATTTAGAAATTCCGTTCTGTTGAGTCCGCCCGGCGTTTCATAAAAAAGATGATTATATAAAAGGCTGGTGCTAATCTGTTGCTTATCAGAAATTTTAAATTGCGTAACAAAACTTAGATTGTCTTTTTTACTAC
>JBBRHK010000383.1:0-2765 GCA_038222815.1 Chitinophagales bacterium | reverse complement strand
TAGATGACGAAGTATTCCACCTCTACATACGCTATATGGGTAAAGAAGTAGTAAAGACTAGGTACGGTAAATTTAATGCCATAAAAATTCGTCCATTGTTACTAAAAGGAACAATGTTTACAGGGGGTGAAAGTATGAACGCTTGGTTTAGCGATGATCCTAATCACTTATTGCTAAGAGTAGAAAGTTCTATTGCTGTAGGTAAAGTGGTAATAGATATGATGGGTTACACAGGATTAAGATATCCATTGACCTCGATGAAAAGTTTTAGATAATAACAAAAAGTACAAATTACAAAAGCCATCACTTTTCAGTGATGGCTTTAATATTTCTATAAACAATTTATCTTCTACCAGTTTCCACCAAATACTTTCTTCAAAATATCTGTTGTTCTTGCAGCAAAATTTGTTCGAATATTTTTCTCTTCTTTTGCTACTAAGTCAAATAAAGCTTCAGTAGCTCTTAGCGTAACAAAATTTGTAAGGTCGGGATTTACTTGCTTAAAAGTAGTTGGCAATTTATTATACTTAGTAATTACGTCACCGTAGTATTTTGTGGCATCTACCCTTTCTAAGCTAGATTTTATTACTGGTGTAAATGCAGCAATAAGTGCTTGAGTTGTTTTTACTCTAAAAAAATGTGTGGCACTAGTATCTCCATTTTTTACAAGCCCAATGGCATCGCTCAGTGTCATACTCTTTATCGCATCTACAAAAATTGGCTTAGCATATCCTACTGCATCTTCAGCTCCACGGTTGATAGACAAAACTGCCTTATCTACCAAGCTTCCAAAACCTATAGAACGCAAAGTGTTTTCAACCTTCTTAGCATCAGGCGGCATCAATACTTTATAAAAAGCGTCTCCAAAAAAGCCATCAGTAGTATTTAACTGCAGCACCGCTTTAGCTAATCCTTGTGCAAGTGCTTCCTTTACACCAGCAGCAGCTTCTGTTTGTGTAACGCCTGTGCCTGCGCCTACTCCACCGGGTAATTGACTTATTACATCACAGCTCGACAATAAAAATGCACTGCTAATGAGAAGGGTAAATAATATTTTCATAATTTAAAAGTGAGGTTTCAAGATTTGGTTGATGTTGCAATATTATACTCATTTATTGTAAATTAAATGTGAATTGTAGGTTCTTACACTATAATTAGGAACACTTAGAGCAAAAAATTACCTTTGCAGCCAATTATTATAATATGAGTCAGCAACATTTAAGCGAGCAGGAAATTATTAGAAGGGAAAAGTTAGTAGAGCTTACTAATCTAGGCATAGATGCCTACCCAGCAGCAGAGTACCCAGTTACACACAAGTCTGCCACCCTAAAGGCTGCTTGGGAAAATAATAAAGAAAGTCTTCCGGTTAATGAAGAAGGCAAAGTAATGGTATGTGTTGCTGGAAGACTAATGAGTGTAAGAGATATGGGTAAGGCTAATTTTGCTGTACTACAAGACGATGCAGGTAAAATTCAGTTCTATATAAGACAAGATGATTTATGCCCAGGAGAAGATAAAACCTTGTACCAGCAAGTATGGAAAAGGCTGTTAGATTTAGGTGATATCATTGGAGTAAAAGGGTATATGTTTACTACCAAAACTGGTGAAACTTCTATTCACGCTACAGAGTTTACCCTACTTACAAAGGCATTGAAACCATTGCCAGTAGTAAGAGAAAAAGATGGAGAAACATTTGATGAAGTAACTGATGCGGAATTTAGATATAGACAACGATATGCAGATTTAATTGTGAATCCTGGTGTAAAAGAAGTATTTCTAAAGCGCACCAAGATGGTAAATGCCATTCGTACTTACTTGAATGATCAAGGTGCCATCGAAGTAGATACTCCTGTATTACAAAGCATTCCTGGAGGCGCTGCAGCACGGCCATTTACAACGCATCATAATGCATTGGATGTACCTATGTATATGCGTATAGCCAACGAATTATATTTAAAGAGATTAATCGTAGGCGGGTTCGATTTTGTGTATGAGTTTAGCAGAAATTTTAGAAATGAAGGAATGGACAGAACGCATAATCCAGAATTTACGGTGCTAGAATTTTATACAGCTTATAAGGATTATGAGTGGATGATGAATACCACCGAGCAATTACTAGAATCTACTGCTATTGCGACAAATGGTAGTCCAACTGTAATGGTAGGTGATAAAGAAATAAGTCTTAAGGCTCCTTACAAACGCATCACAATGTATGATGCCATAAAAGAACACACTGGCCACGACATTTCTTCAATGGATGAGGCGGGGATTAGAAATGTGTGTAAGGAATTAAACATTCACGCTGATGAAAAATGGGGTAAAGGGAAATTGATAGATGAGATTTTTGGTGGTAAATGTGAGCACCATTATATACAACCTACATTCATTACGGATTATCCTGTAGAGATGAGTCCACTTACAAAAAAGCACCGCAGCAAAGAGGGTTTAGTTGAGCGCTTTGAGCTAATGATCAATGGTAAAGAAATTGCCAATGCCTATAGTGAGTTGAACAACCCGATAGAGCAAAGAGAAAGATTTGAGGAGCAGGTAAAGTTAATGGAGCGTGGCGATGACGAAGCAATGTTTATAGACCACGATTTTCTAAGAGCATTAGAATATGGAATGCCGCCTACAAGTGGAATTGGTTTTGGTATAGATAGACTTTGTATGTTGCTTACGGGCCAGCAGAGTATTCAAGATGTTTTATTGTTCCCAATGATGCGTCCGGAGAAAGATTTTTAAAGAACAGTTATTCAAAAATACAG
>JBBRHK010000382.1:0-2773 GCA_038222815.1 Chitinophagales bacterium | reverse complement strand
CTTGCTGATACTGAAATACATTGACAAAAGTATAAGTAGCCCAAATCATATAACCAGCCACAGTATGCACCACACCTTTAGGCTTACCTGTACTGCCACTGGTGTAAAGGATAAATAATAAATCTTCTGCATCCATTTGTTCTGCAGCACAATGATTGTCCATTCCTACAATGGCATCTTGCCAGCGAATATCTCGACCAGTTTCCATTATTATTTCTGTACCTGTCCTTTCGTAAACAAGCACGGTCGTAACATGCGGATAAAGATTTAATGCTTCGTCAACAATATTTTTTAAAAAGATTTGCTTCTCGCCTCTGTAAGCTGCATCGCAAGTAATGATGAATGTAGCCTGCGCATCTTCCAATCTATCTGCAATACTTCTAGCACTAAAGCCCCCAAAAATCACAGAATGAATGGCGCCTATTCTTGCACATGCCAGCATAGCAATGCTGAGCTGCGGAATCATGCCCATATAGATACATACTCTATCGCCACGCTTCACGCCTAGGCTCTTGAGCATATTGGCAGTGCGGCATACTTCTGTATATAATTCTTTGTAGGTGAATATAACTTCAGCTTCTTCAGGATTATTGGGTTCAAAAATATAGGCAATTTCATCGCCTCGTTTTTCTAAATGCCTGTCTAAGCAATTCTCTGTAATGTTAAGCCTTGCACCATCAAACCATTTTATTTTTGGCTCTTCAAAATTCCATTCCAAAACAGTGTCCCATTTTTTACTCCAAGAAAAATTGGAAGCCACATCTGCCCAGAAGGCTTCGGGTTGATCCACAGATCTTTTGTAGTCGTCATCATAGTCTGCTTTGGAGGTTATTTGGAATGGGTGAGTCATAGCGTATAATTTTTTTCAAAGTACAAAAAATTAGGATTGTGTACTTATCTATTTTTATTCAAATCTGCTTTGATAAGTTTAATTCTCATTTTTGTTTACAAATACTACTTAGGTAATTAACAAAGAAGTGAAAACTTTAAAACCTATTCATACTTTTTATATATCGCCTTTTATTTAACTGCTGGTTTCTTCGTAAATTGCCCTATGCGATTTAAAGCCATAAAATACCTTTCTCCTTTAACGATGTACATCTTAGCCGTTGTTTCTTTCATAAGTTACGGTTGGGTTACTTATGTTGCATTGGCTTATGCTTTTGTACTCATTCCTTTTGTTGAAATTTTTATAAAACCAAATACTAAAAACTTATCAGCTGCAGAAGAAGAACTTGCCAAGGCAGATAATATTTACGACTACATTTTATACAGTATTGTATTTTTTCAATTTGCCGCTTTGTACTTTTTCTTACAATCTATGAAAGTAGATGTTCTTTCTACATCAGAAATAGTAGGGAGAGTTTTAACTATGGGATTATTGTGTGGTACATTTGGAATCAACGTAGCGCACGAGCTTGGACACAGAGTAAAAAAGCTAGATCAATTTTTTGCAAAATCTTTATTGCTTACCTCTTTGTATATGCACTTTTTTATAGAGCATAATAAAGGACATCATAAAAATGTATCCACGCCGCAAGATCCGAGTAGCGCTAGATATAATGAACTGATATACGTTTTCTTTTTTCGTACAATTATTTTTTCTTATCTCTCTGCTTGGCATATAGCGAATGGCGAAATGCGTAAGAAAGGATTGCCTATCCTGCATTGGAAAAACGAGATGCTTCAAGCGCAATTTATTCAAATTGGATTGATAGCAGCTGTTTATTTTTTCTTTGGAGGATTAGTTACACTTTATTTTTTGACGGCAGCGACTATTGGCTTTCTTTTACTAGAAACCATCAACTACATTGAGCATTATGGCTTGCAAAGAAAATTAAAAGAGAATGGTAGTTATGAAAGAGCAATGCCTGCTCACAGTTGGAATAGCAGCCACGTACTAGGAAGACTAATGCTATTTGAGCTAAGCCGCCACAGTGATCATCACTATATGGCTAGCAGAAAATATCAAATTCTTAAGCATTATGAAGAAGCACCACAATTACCCACAGGATATCCTGGAAGTATGATATTGGCTTTGATACCACCATTATGGTTTGCAGTGATGAATAGAAAAATAAAGAAGATGCAACTGCTATCGCAATAATTAAAGGAGGATTTCGTCTTATGTATTTTGGTGTTGGGTAGATTTTAAGACACTACTTAACTATAAAGACCGCTGGCACCGCTCTCTGTCCTTCTTTATCACTTACTTTAATCGTAGGCTTTCCATTGATGAGCATACAGCTGCTGCCACCTCCATCGAGGTTTAATGCTTCCACACAACCTAAGCTTGCCATCAATCTTGCAGCTTGTGTAAGTGAGGCTCCTCCTGCATCTAAAGATCTTCCTTGTATAACCATAACAATTAATCTGTTATCAGCAGTATAGCCCATTACCGTTCGAGGATGTTTATCATTGATAGCAGCACCTCCAAATTTTCTTTCTTCATTATTAGAAATTTTTAATTCGCCATTTTGAATCAATACTGGGCCGCCACCTATGGCAGTGTTTACTTTCCACCGCTTAAAATTTGTTGAAAGGTATTTATTCTTTACACCGGAAAGCTCACCTGCGTTTGCTTTTTTGCTAGGGTTAAATGTTTTTAGAGAATCTTGCTGGCTTGTAAAAGCGTATTGACTGGCCAAGGCATAAGCTCTGCTAGAATCAGTATAAAGCCAAGCCACATCTGCGTTTCGTTTTTTGCTAATGCCTATTGCACTTCCAAGAGGGTGAAAATAAGTTAAGCTGTCTTTTCCCTTACCTGTTATTG
>JBBRHK010000381.1:0-2796 GCA_038222815.1 Chitinophagales bacterium | reverse complement strand
CCACAAGTGTACTCACCCAAAGCGTAAAGAATAGTGCAGTACACACTATCATTAATGGGTTTTTTAAAAACGGAGTTCTAAAACTAGAGATTGCATTGCTAAAAGGCATAGATTAAATTTATTTCTAAAGCATAAATATAGTAATACCAAATCAAGTATATAACAAAAAATCCCGGCTACCTAAGGCAACCGGGAAGTTTCAAAACTGTCAACTTATTTTAAGACTATACATTCTATGAAATACCAAGCATCATAAGATTGTATATAATTACCTTCTTGCGTGCTAACTCATTATAACGTTCTAGAAACAATGAACTAGTTACAAGTTATAACGAATCGTCCCTATGATTTGCCTCGGCGCAATAGGATTTACACTATAGTTATCGTGGACTAAATAATTTAAAGTGTTTCCTACATTGGAAAGTTTTACAACAACCTCAATTTTCTTTACAGAATATCCTGCACTCAAATCGACAGTGGTAAATCCATCTAATTCGATATTACGATTGTACTGCTGCGATTGGCCTACCCTATTATTGTAACCAGCTGTTCTATCGCCTAGATAGTTTGCTAGCATTCCAACTCTAAAATTTTTCAATTTTCCAGTTTTAAAATTATACCAGCCACTCACATTTGCAGTAATAGCCGGATTGCCTACCACTCTTTCTCCAGCTATAAAATTATTTGCCGCAAGCTTTGTATCACTGTATCTATAATCGTTGTAGCTAGCACCAGCATTGAATTGAAAAGCTTTTAAAATTACCGCTTCTACATCTATCTCTACTCCTTTGCTCACCGTTGCACCTGTAAGCTCTTTAATATTAGTATTGTTATTTGCAGTAGTTCCGTCTTGCAGAAAAGGGGCGGTTTGGGCTAAATTATTATTTTTAATATAGTAGGTAGTAAGAGTAAGGGAAAGCTTTTTATTCAGAAAATCTAACCTAGCTCCTGCTTCATATTGATCCGTTATGGACGGCTTTAAGGCATTTCCGGATAGGTCTACTCCTGTATTTACATTGAAAGAATTAGAGTAACTGGTAAAAAGTGAAAGCTTGTTAGTTGGTAAATACACCAAGCCTAATCTTGGAGAAAATGCGGTGTTATTAGCATCTACAGTACTTGTAGAAGCCGAACTGATAAAATTGTAAGTCTGTACCGCTTCCGTTTTAATGGCATTGTACCTAAGTCCTGCTAGCATTTTAAACTTAGAAGAGATAGAGACGAAATCTTGGATATAAATCCCAGTTCTATTCAGTGGAGTTTTTACTCTAGTCTTAAAATCTGCTGCCGGGATATCATTTCTCGCTGAGAACTTTTGAGGATTGAAAATATTGATGGTATCGTAAATTGTTGGATTGGTAAATGTATAATTATCTGTGTTGTATTTATCTGCATCGGCACCTATCATTATTTGATGAGCGATCTTACCAGTCTTCGCTTTGATAGAAACGGAAATGTTAGTTGCATAATAACGTTCTTCAGTTAGGGTCTTGCCGAGGGTTCTCGCCCAATCTCCATTTGCTTTCGCAGCAACTCTTTCCGTTGCATAATAATCCTTCTTGTAATATTGAAATCCATTATTAATTCTAAACTGAATGTTTTTATTGAGGTCGTGCGTTAAGTCAACATTAATGGTAGCCTGATCTTGGTTGTTATATTGCCAAGCCGTTCCAAAGAAAGCATTTCTCGATAAACCACTCAGTTTATTTCCATCTACTGTACCAATGCCATAATCTGGAGTAATATCTTGATGAAGGAAATCAGACTGTACATACAATTTTGTTTTACTTCCAATATTGAAGAGGAAAGATGGATTTATATAAAACTTCTCCTGCTGTACTACATCCCTATAACTATTGTTTTTGCTGTAAAGACCATTTAATCTGTAAGCCACATTCTTAGAAAGTGGGCCGTAGAAATCTACAGATGGCTGTATTAAGCCATAACTCCCAGTGCGTAAAGACAAAGATCCACCTCTTTCAAATTTTGGCTGTTTCGTAACCATATTTATTATTCCGCCAGGCGCCACAGTTCCTTGCATAAGAGCCGCACTTCCTTTTAGAAATTCTAATCGATCTAAAGAACTAGGCTCGGCAAGAATGCCACTATTTACCCTAAATCCATTTTTATAAATGTTATCAGAACCTAATCTGTAACCTCTTGCATAGAAAATCTCTTGGATACCTCCTCTAATATCTGGTGTAGAGATGCCGGTCACATTTTTAAGGACTTCGCCAAGGGTAAGTGCTTGTTGATCTGCGATTGTACTTGCATTTACCACTGCTGTACTCAAAGGTATTTCTCTAGCAGTAGCATCTATTCTACTTATATTCACGGTAGTCCTGTTCAGTCCTGTACCCGGGCTTATTTCCACAGAAGTTAAGGTTTTTACGGTATCTGTTTTTTCTTGACTAAATAACTGTGTTGAAATGACTAAGCATACTGCACATCCTATAATTTTTTTCATAGATCTTATATTTTCTTAATTGGCTGCAAAGAAAACATTCAATGAAAAAACAAAGGGTAGCTATTAGGAAATCTCTTTTCGAGATGAGGAATAAATGGCTGGATTTTGTAATTAGGACTATTCTTTTATCATTAGGACTTTAGTTTTCGGAGAAGTCCTCGTTCCATCCGTATTAATGAAAACACATTTTTTGAAGATGACTTTTGACCCTATTTTAGTTCTTTTAAACTGATCTATAAAAGCTTCTTGCTTGCCAATCAATTCTTCTCCCCAAGTATTAAAATCTATTTCAATACTTTTTCTAAATGGTTTTGTAGCAAAATAGACCG
>JBBRHK010000380.1:0-2822 GCA_038222815.1 Chitinophagales bacterium | reverse complement strand
ATATTTTTAGGTACCTCTTTCTTAACTCTTCTACATTATTATGTAAAAGTTCAGGAATATAGGCACCACCAAAGTTGCCATAAAAACCATTCTTATCTGGCTTAGAGATTAATTCTTTTTGTTTTTTGTTTTTCATACATTCTAATTCTTCACAGGTTATAATCGTGATTTATTTTAGCGCCAATTTGAATTCCAATATCGCAGCCATATCCTTTACTCCTGGCGATTTTTCAAATTTGCTGTTGATGTCAATGCCGTAAAAGTCTGGATGTTTAAATTGCTTAAGTGCTGCTGCATCCGATGTTGCAATACCACCACTTAAGAAAAATGGCTTTTCTATTTTTGCTTTAGTCAAGAGACTCCAATCAAACTTTTTGCCACTCCCTCCTTTTTTATCTGTTGCTGTATCAAAGAGATAATAATCACACACAGCATCGTAAGGTGCTACCAAGGCATCAATATCTTTCACAGAATCATCAATCGAAAAAACTTTTATTACTTCTGTATCTTCAGATAATTCCTTGCATAACTCAGGACTTTCGTTGCCGTGGAGTTGTACCATATGCAGTTCATAATGTTCTACTTTCTCCATCACAGTTTCGTAATCATCATCTACAAAAATGCCTACAGTCCTTACGTCTAAGTCGGCTTGAATAAGTTGCTCTGGGTCTATATTTTCTCCTACATATCTTGGTGAGGTCTCGTAAAAATTTAAACCTGCAAACGCAATATCAAGACCATCAAGTTGCTGTAGTTGTTTAAGTGTGGTAATGCCACATACTTTAATATTCATAAATCTTATTTTTTTAGTTCCTGTATAAATGACTGGCAAGCTGCACCTGGGTCTTTCGTTTTCATAAAATTTTCTCCCATTAAGAAACTTCTAAATCCTTCTGCCGATAGCCTTTTTACCATTCCAATTTCCGATAACCCACTTTCTGCAATTTTAATTTTCTCTTTGGGTAAGCTGTTAGCTAGCCGAATAGAATTTTCTACGTCTACTTCAAAGGTCTTCAAATTTCTGTTATTGATACCTACGAAGTCGCAATGGTCGGTGATTTTCTCTAATTCTTCCTCCGTATGTATTTCCAATAACACCTGCAATCCTACGTTGTTTGCAATACTGGCAAAAGATTTGATTTCTTTCTTTGTAAGGCAGGCAGCAATCAATAGCAATATGTCTGCTCCCATCGATTTTGTTTCTACAATTTGATATTCATCCACTATAAATTCCTTTCTGAGTAACGGAATGGAAACTGCTTGTCTAGCTAACGCAAAATCACTAGGTAATGCTCCAAAAAATCGCTCATTGGTAAGAACAGAAATGGCTGCGGCTCCTGCATCTTCGTAACCCTTAGTAACTTTTTGCACATTAGCCAATTTATTGATATCTCCTTTGCTCGGCGATTGTCTTTTAAATTCTGCAATGATGCCCATATTATGGTCATCAGCTAGTTGCTGATAAAGTGAAAAGGCTTTTCGTGAAAAAGCAGAATCTTTTTCTAACTCCGTAATCGATTTTTCTCTTTTTAAAGCGCTGACTAGTTGCTTTTGTTCTGCAACTATATTATCAAGTATGGTCATTTATGCCTGTATTAACTTTTGAAAAGAATCTAGTGCAGCTCCGCTTTCTAAGCTGTTCAATGCTGCGTTGTAAGCGGCTTCATAGTTTGCATACTTGCCTGTTACATGAAGTGCTACCGCTGCGTTAGCTACCACAACAGCAATCTGCGCCCAAGTGCCTTTGCATTGTAGGATTTTTAAAAATATGTCTGCTGCAGCTTCCACAGTATGACCACCATCAATATCTTCTGGCTGTACGTGGCGTTTTCCTAAGGCTTCTGCACTCCACACTTTTTCGCCGCTGTTGGTAATTATTTTGGTATCCCCTGTCAGCGATACTTCATCATATCCATCAAGACTATGTACTATGGTAAAAGCACTATCTCCCTGTTGTAACATATAATTATAGAGTCTCGCCATCTCCATATTATAGACGCCTATCACTTGAAAAGCAGGCTGAGAAGGGTTTACCATTGGTCCTAGCATATTAAAGAAAGTACGTATACCGAGTTGTTTTCTTACAGTAGCTACCGCTTTTAATGCCGGATGAAATATTGGGGCGTGCAAGAAACAAATATTTGATCGCTCCAAATCTGCATTCAAATCATCGCTATTATTCTTAAAAGTATAGCCGAGTTGCTCCATTACATTACTAGAGCCGCTGATGGAAGTAGAACCATAATTCCCGTGCTTGGCTACTTTATGGCCAGCACCAGCTGCAATAAAACAACTGAGGGTAGATATATTAAAAGTGTTTTTGCCATCGCCACCTGTTCCTACAATGTCTATCAATTCATCGCTGTGGAGTTGCACGGGCACTGCTTTTTCTAATAGCGCTTCTTTAAAACCAAGAAGCTCTTCTATCGTAATGGTACGCATTAGGAATACGGTAGAAAATGCCGCAATCTCTGCATCTGAAAATTTATTTTCTGCCATTTGCAGCATTACTTCTTTCGCTTGTTGCCTAGAAAGTGTTTTATGGTCAAAAAGATGTTGAAGAATTTTTTTCATATTTGAAAAATATTTTTAATATTTTTTTAGTTGCTTAACCAGTTTCTCATCATTTCAATTCCCTGCGGTGTAAGAATGCTTTCTGGGTGAAACTGTACGCCTTCTACTTTGAATGTTTTGTGCTTACAAGCCATAATAAGTCCGTCTTTATCTATTGCGGTAATGATTAGTTCTTCGGGGAAGGATGCTTTATCCGCTACCCAGCTATGATACCTGCCCACTTCTACCATTGCAGGAAGGCCTTTAAA
>JBBRHK010000379.1:0-2824 GCA_038222815.1 Chitinophagales bacterium | reverse complement strand
ATGAGTTGTTTTATCTCCTCTTCTGTATTGAAATAATGTGGAGACAATCTTATCACTTGAGTTAAGTTTCGTTTAGTAAAATCTATCAGTGCACTATTAATGCCACTAACAGAATATTGAATATTATTTGCTTTGAAGAGTTTTTCTATTTTATCAATGCTGCCATCTGTATGTGTGAATGTAACTAGGTTGCAAAGATTAATTCCTCTATCAGTACAGCTGATATTAGTAAGCTTTGATAATTCACTCCTTAGCAAAGTTTGAAGTTCCTTATTTCTTTGCTCTATCTGTACAATACCTATTTCATTGATAAGTTCAGTAGCCTTGGCAAGTCCAAGTACTGCAGAATAATTTTTCTCCCAGCGTTCAAATCTTTTTGCAGTATCTAAAAGCTTATAATCATTTTCACTAATCCAATCAGCACCATTCTGGTCTATGAATAATGGGCTCAGTCCTTCATTAAGTACTCTATCACTTACATATAAGAAACCACTACCTCTTGGTCCTCGCATAAATTTTCTTCCTGTCGCTGTGAGGAAATCACAAGGTAAATCCTTTACGGAAATATTCATCTGTCCCAAAGTCTGGCAGGCATCTACTAAATAATAGGCGCCAGATTCTTTGCAAGCATTAGCTATACCATATACTTCTTGTATGAGTCCGCTATTCGTAGGAATATGGGTAATAGCCACTAGCTTTGGTTTCAATAATTTTATTTTTTCTATACAATCTTGCACATCCATTCCGCCACTTTCTAAGTCTTTTACCCTAACTGTAACAACGTCAAATCTCTTTTGCAGATTTATAAAAGATAGCTGATTACTGACGTAATCGTTATTAGTAGTAATGATGCAATCATTTTTCTCAAAGTGAATACACGATAAGGCACGGTTGTAAGCGTCTCCAGCACTTGTGGTAAATGCTATATTTCGTTCATTAGTTTGTAGCAGTTTCGCCACCTGCGTATAAAAATTTTGAATGTAGCTTTCATTTTCTGCTTCAGTACCATAGCCGCCCTTCATTCTTTCTTGTTCTAGGTAGTCGTTCATTATATTTACCACTTCATCTTGCATAAGCGATGAGCCAGCGCTGTTAAAAAAGAGTTTCCCATCGAGTCCTTTCGTTTTCTTTCTTATCAATTCAATATTCATAGTTCTTAATTTATTTTACAAGTTAGTAATTTGATTACTTCATTTAATTTTATTTTTAGTTAGTTTAGGAGGTTAGAAGTTTAGAGGTTTAGTTGTTTTAGAGGGTTGAAAAAGTTTAGATTAAAGTATTTTAGTTAAATTAGTTACTGATATAAAAGGTAAAAATGATAAAGAAGAAATTAATATCAATGATGTTGTTGGTGATGATTTGCACGCCAATTTTTGCCCAGCAGAATTTGACCCAATATGTTAATCCCTTTATAGGCACCGGTGGTCACGGACATACCTATCCTGGAGCTACGATGCCTCACGGAATGGTACAACTTAGTCCAGACACAAGGCTCAGTGGTTGGGATGGGTGTGGCGGCTATCATTATGATGATAATTTCATTTATGGTTTTTCACATACACATCTTAGCGGCACAGGGGTAAGCGATTATGGGGATATTTTATTGATGCCAATGTCAGGCAACCCTTCTCCAGTAAATACAATTTATGGCTCTAATTTTTCTCACAATACAGAAAAAGCTAGCCCGGGTTTCTATTCTGTTTTTTTAGAAGATGATAAGATTAATGCGGAGTTTACTGTTACAGAAAGGGTAGGGCTGCACCATTATCAATTTGGGAATAGTAGCGATAATAGTATTATACTAGACTTGGTACATAGAGATGAAGTGCTGGAATCTTCTTTAAAAATTGAAGATCAATATACTGTTTCTGGTTTAAGGAGGAGTAAGGCTTGGGCAGTAAATCAATATGTATATTTTGTAATGAAGTTTAATAAACCCTTTGCAAACACGGGCATTTGGAACAATGATACATTACTTGAGAAAGGCAGTAAGTCGCTGGATAGTAAGAGCATTAAAGCTTTTTTTCGATTTTATAAGACAAAAGATATTTTTGTAAAAGTTGCCGTCAGTCCAGTAAGTGTGGAAGGTGCCAAGAAAAATTTAGAAGCAGAAATGCCAGGTTGGGATTTTAATAAAGTAAAAGAAGCAGCTGTAAAAAAATGGGAAGCTAATCTAAGCTCCATTATTGTAGAAGGGGACGAAGAGAAGAAGAGAATATTTTATACGGCTTTGTATCACACAGCTGTAGTTCCAAATGTAGCAATGGATATTGACGGTCAATACCGTGGAATGGATAATAACATTCATACTGCAGTTGGCTTTACTTATTATAGTGTCTTTTCATTATGGGATACTTATCGTGCTACACATCCGCTTTATACTATCATTGATAAAGAGCGTAATGAGGATTATGTAAAAACATTTCTTACTCATTATGAACAGGGCGGACGCTTGCCTGTATGGGAGCTTGCAAGCAACGAAACAGAGTGTATGATAGGCTATCATAGCGTGCCAGTAATTGTAGATGCATATATGAAAGGCACTAGAAGCTTTGATGCACAACTTGCATTAAAAGCTATGGTACATAGTGCTGACTTAAATCATTTTGGCCTAGATGCCTACAAAGAAAAAGGCATTATAGAAACCGATGACGAACACGAAAATGTAAGCCGCACATTAGAATATGCCTATGACGATTGGTGTATTGCGCAAATGGCACAGATATTAGATAAAAAAGATGATTTCAATTACTTTATGGAACGCGCACAAAGTTGGAAAAATGTTTTTGATTCGGAAGCAGGTTTTATGCGTCCAAAGAAGAAC
>JBBRHK010000378.1:0-2828 GCA_038222815.1 Chitinophagales bacterium | reverse complement strand
GCGGCTGCAGACACTAAACAAAGGCAAGAAATAAAAATTATTATCGACTTCATAAGATATGCTACAAATATAATTCCCTTCATTTAATTCTAGCTTGCGTGATTATCATAGTCTTGTTAAAAGATAAGTTCATTCTTTATAAATGATTGATTGCCTTGCAAGCCTCCAGTATGAATCGCTACAATATTACTGCCCTTCGGAAAATAATTATCATTTATTTTTTCAGTTAATGCATATAACAACTTACTGGTATACACCCTATCAGTAGGGAGTTTATAGTCTTTGTAAAATTGATTCATAAAACTTACGAGCTCCTCATTTACTTTAGCAAAACCACCGAAATGATAGGTATCCCAAATCGTAGGAGTCTCGTAGGTATCTGCTCCTAGCAGGTAGTCTAGCCTCTCAGACAGATCATTCATATTTTTCACCGCTGGCACGGCTATTATTTCTGTCTCTTTATTATTAGCTAGTAGAAGCCCAGCAAGAGTTGTAGCACTTCCCACAGAGATAGCAATATGTGTAGCCTTATTAAAAATTTCGTGCTGTAATATTTCTGTTGCGCCTTGCGCCCCTAATACTCCATATCCACCTTCTGGTATGAGCATTTCATCACTATTATCGCCGGCATTAGTTGAAGTGGAATCATAATGCTCTCTTGTTATAAATTCTAACTCCATCTCTAAAGATTCACATTGTAAAAGCGTAGCTGATAACTCCTTGGGCTTTTCTCCTCGCACGATTCCCTTGCATTTTAATGCTAAATAGTGGCAGTAATATGCAGTTGCTATAAGATGATTACTAAAAGCACCACCGTAAGTAACAACCTTTTTATTTTTTGCTTTTGCTTCTTGTAAATAATACTTTAGTTTAAACAACTTATTTCCACTTACAACGGGATGCAACTGGTCTAGACGTAAAACATTAAATAATATACCTTTTGCTATCGTAGCCTCATTAATAATTGGAGAGAAGGCTACTTCAGATATGTTTAAGAATTTATCCAATGATACTCGTTATTTTTGTGCGCAAATCTATACAAGGCAAGTTATTTTTGGATAGAGATTTTTTATATAATTACGATAAAGATATGGTACAACCCACTTTGGTCATTTTAGCAGCGGGAATGGCGAGCAGATATGGAAGTATGAAACAGACTGAAGGCTTTGGTCCTAATGGCGAAACAATAATGGATTATTCGGTTTTTGATGCTATAAAAGCGGGTTTCGGCAAAGTAGTTTTTATTATCAGAGAAGATTTTGCTACAGTATTTAAAGAACAGTTTTCTTCTAAGTTTGAAGATAAAATAAAGGTTGAATTTGTATTTCAATCTATTGATAGATTTGTGGATGCAGAATATATACCTGCAGATCGCACCAAGCCTTGGGGAACAGGTCAAGCTATGTTATGTGCAGAGGAAAAAGTACAAGAACCATTTACAATAATAAATGCTGACGATTTTTACGGAGCTGATGCTTTTCAAAAAGCAGCAGAATTTTGTAGGGAAGATTGTAGCGAGGCGCATTATGCACTAATTGGTTACAACCTCAGCAATACGCTAAGTGAAAATGGTACTGTAAGTAGAGGTGTATGTAAAGTAGATGAGGTGGGTAATCTGACAGAAGTAAACGAAACCCATAACATTCATCGTAAAGATGAAAAGATAGTTTTTGAGGAAGCTGGAGCTGAAGGAGAATTGACTGAGCAGTCCTACGTATCAATGAATTTCTGGTGTTTTCATCCAGATATATTTACTCAAACAAAAGCATTGTTTGTAGAGTTTCCAAAAAATAATATGGAAAACTTAAAGGCGGAATTTTATATCCCAACCGTTGTCTCAAATTTTATAGAAACTAATGTTGGTGTAGTAGAAGTTATTCCGACAGCAGCCAATTGGTTTGGTGTTACGTATAAAGAAGATGCACCTACAGTAAAAGAGAAATTACATTCACTTATTGCAGAAGGAATTTATCCTGTAAAACTTTGGTAAAAACTACACTATGAAATTTCTTTCTTTTTTATTGAGTCTGCTAGCATTAGTAACGGTTTCTTGCAAGAACAGAATTAGTAAGCAGATTACTACGACAACAGATACCAATACTTTACTTTGGAAAATAAGTAAAAAAGGATCTAGCCAAGTGAGCTATATGTATGGTACGTTTCATTTAATGTGCAAAGACGATATCGTACTTAGCAAATCTGTGGATGATGCTATCGCCAATGCTGACGATGTATATTTTGAGCTAGACCTAGATGACCCAAGCACTATGCTAAGCGGAATGTTTTTCATTAATATGAAAGGTGATACCACGCTAAGTCAATTACTTACTGCTGATGAATTAAAAAGAGTTTCATCATTTTTTAAGGACACACTTGGCACACCCATCGCTATGTTTCAAAGAATGAAACCTTCCTTACTAGAAGCATTTATGTATCCGAAAATGCTAGCTTGTAAAAACAGCAGTGGAGTAGAGCAGGAGCTGCTCGTAAAAGTGGCTGCGGCAAATAAAAAAGTATATGGCTTGGAAACAATACAAGACCAAACATCTGTCTTTGATAAAATTCCCTACAGCGTGCAAGCAAAAGGATTAGTAAAATCGGTAGATAGTTTTGCCACTGCTAAGAATAACTTTGCCGAAATGGTTGCGAACTACAAAGCACAAAAGTTAGACCTTTTGGGTGATGCCTTAGATGTAGACACAGAAGGACTTTCAGCGTACCTCGATGTGCTTCTCTACAATAGAAATAAAAATTGGGTGAAGAAAATTAAGCCAATTATGGAGAGCAAGAATTTATTTATTGCTGTGGGAGCAGGGCATTTAGGTGGA
>JBBRHK010000377.1:0-2852 GCA_038222815.1 Chitinophagales bacterium | reverse complement strand
TGTGATAGAAGCACCGGCCCAAAGCTCTGCTGTGTTGCTCTTCAAAACTCTACCCACTTTATTGGTAGCCAATGTAGGATCTGTAACCACGGTAGCATCTTCTGCTCCGCCAAAACCTACAAGACCATAATTTACTGTAGCATCATCAAAAGTTACAGGAACATTCATTTGCGTCTGTCCAAATGAAAGCATTGCAATCATTAAAACAGGAATAAGCGTTAAAATTTTTTTCATATTCAGAAGTTTATTGTCCAGGGCGAAGCAATCGTTTGGACTATTTTTTATTAAATTTATCTCTACGGATTAGTCTATTTATTGAGGAATCATTTTATACACCTTTACATAATCAACAGACATTGTAGCGGGAAACACAGTATCATCTACACCTTGTGCACCACCCCAGTTTCCACCAACAGCTACATTCAATATCATAAAGAATTTGATATCAAATGGCCACTTTGCAAATCCTTGATTAGCATTTGTAAATTCAAAGTATGGCTGATCATCAATATATCCTCTTACTGCAAAAGGAGTCCAATCCAACCTGTAGGTATGAAAGGCATCAATCGCAGTAGGAATGATCTTACTTGTAGATTTTTGTGTTCCAATACTATGGTTAAATGCAGATGTATGCACACTGAAATGAACATTATTTGGATCAAAACCTACATGTTCCATAATATCAATCTCTCCAGAAGCTGGCCACTGACCATAGGTAGCATTAGAATGCAACATCCAAATTGCAGGCCAAGTACCACGTCCTCGAGGCAACTTTGCACGTACCTCAAACCTACCATATAACCAGTCTCCTTTTCCTTTAGTAATCATCCTTGCAGAAGAATAGTTCCTTCCTCCGCTAGTTTCTTTTTTTGCTGTTATTTCCAAATTACCGCCCACTTTATTTGCATTCCCAGAAGAAGTGTAGTTTTGTAATTCATTATTTCCCCAGCCACCGCCTCCGGTTTCAAGCGTCCATTTTGCAGGATCAGGTGCACCATTTGTATTGAAGTCATCTTCCCAAACTGGGGTCGTTTCAAACTGCCAATTTTTATCCACAATAACTTCTGGTGCAGGAAGAATGGGTACGACAGTTTTCTCGGTGCAGCCATTGGACAATGCTAGCACTGCAAGCATCAGAATTAAATTCATTTTAAGTAAATTTTTCATTTATTAATTTTTATATTTTTCATAATGAATACATCTCTGTATCCTGATTAGCCATTTTAAAAACCTTAAAGTGCGACAAATTTGAAAGTAAATATTGTACCAGTTCCGTTACCAGCTCTAAGGGTCATTTTCGTAGGTGTAATATCTATAATTCTATAGACATTTTCTGCTGGTACATCCGTAACACCTATAAATCTATTAGGTATAGCACCAGCAAGAGTTAAGGTGCCCTTACCAGCTACACCGCCTGTAGTGGCTGCAAATGTGAATGCTGCATCTGTATAAGAACGATCAGCACCACAATTATAATTTGGCGCTACATTACCCCCATTAAACGTTGCGCCGTTTGCATTATAGGTTAATTGATTACTTGCTTTAAATGTAAAAACATCGTCACTTTGACAATTAGGATCTAACGGACCACCTGGAAAATATTCTGTTGGGTTCCCCTCGGTACCAACAATTATCGGGTTGGCGCCTGGTGCAGGATCTAACCTCCATGACTTACTTACAGTACCGGTTAGTAATGCTTTCACATCTGCTAAAGTTAGAGCAGTCAGCTTTTTTAATTTTATTTCAATAAACTGACCACCAGTGCCAGAAATCACACCTCTTAGAACCATATTATCGTCGGTGATAGATTGAATTCTATACTGATTAGAATCCACAACATCGGTCGTCCCAATAAAAGGTCTTAAACCACCTGTTACATTTGCATCTAAAATTATTTTTGGAGTTTGCCCTGCTTTTACTACCAACTTGTATTTAGTTGCATTTGCTCTTGCAGCGATACAGCTAAAGCCATTCTGTGCACTAAACGTTTGTCCGTTTGCATCATATACAAAACCGCCGTCTCTATTAAATTTATAAATATCATCCACTTGACAATTAGCCGCGGCTCCTGCAAAATTTACCGTAACACCGTCTGCAGCCAATACCCTAATAGCATCTGCATCTGTACTCCAAGCCCATTCTCCCTCAGCACATTTTGTAAGGCGGTTAAAAGTAACATTGGCACAGGCGTCTACAACCCCCACTACTGTTGCAGTAGTGTTGCTACCATTAGTACCTACGGTTGTAAGAGAAACAGTGTAAGCTCCGCCCACGTTGTAAGTATGTGATGGGTTTTTTTCTGAGGAAAGGTTAGAGCCATCACCAAAATTCCATTGGTATAAGAAACCTTCACTGCCAGTACTAGTAAATTTTACCGTGTATGGATAAGGCAGAGTATCTGATGCAGGATTTTGAACAAATGTGAAGGCTGCAGTAGAACTACTGCCATTCAAATCTAAATCTGCCTTTTTACATTGCGTAAGCATTACTGTTACTATAAGTGCAGCGATGGGTGCAATCTTTAAATATTTTTTCATTTCTATATTTTTAATTTTTTACTTCGAATGTTTTTCGAGCAATAATAATTTTAGTAACCTGTATTTTGTGTTAAGTTTGGATTTTTATCTCTTTCTCCCTGCGGGATTGGCAACAACCTATGCTTCGCAGAGATATTAGTTTTACCAGCTGCCTGCATTATGGTTATAAAATAATTAGCATCAGGATGGCGCAATAAATCATACCATCTGTGCATTTCAAAAGCAAACTCGTGTCTTCTTTCATTGTAGATAGCAGCTAAATACTGATCAGCATTCAAAGTACCAGAAAGTGGAAGCAATCCGGCTCTTTGTCTT
>JBBRHK010000376.1:0-2863 GCA_038222815.1 Chitinophagales bacterium | reverse complement strand
GGTATCCGAAATGAGTTGCTTCATAAAGATGAGATCATAGGACAAGTAACCGTAATTGCAGATGTAGTGGAAGTGCCTTCTGCTGATAGCCTAAAAAAGCTTGCTACTGACTTACACAATCATTTAACTGATTATTTACTAATACTCTGTGCCAATATTGATGGTAAAGCAAGTGTGGCTATTGCTATCAGTGCAACAGTAAGTAAGGTTAAGAATATAGAAGCTAATAAAATTATTAAAGAAATAGTAGCCCCAAGAATAAAAGGTGGCGGAGGCGGGACTCCTTTATTAGCAACTGCTGGCGGACAATCAGTAAGTGCATTTGCAGAAATTATAGCTGAGGTAAAGGCATTGTTGAGTGAGTAATTCGATTTGTTAAGAAAAGATAAAATGCAGATTAGCTATAGCTAAACAGTAAAATTTTGTTTTAAATTTGAGGTATAAGTTTTTAATATTTCATAGATAATCCTGTAAAAATGTTTTGAAGTTTTTTGCTATAAAAGGCATGCTTAAAATGCTGAAACTTACCACTCCCGATAGTTATCGGGACTCACCAATCACAACAAAAAAGTTATGAAAACGATTTTTCTTTCCTTATCTACACTAGTTTTAAGTCTAGTATGTTTCCAAAGCTTCGCACAAGAAGATTTAAACAAAGAAAATGAAGTAGAAGAAATTATCATCAAGAAAAAGGGTGGTAAGGATGCAACCTTGAAAATAGAAATGAAGGATGGGAAAATAATGGTAAATGGTAAGACTTTAGAAGAATTTAATAAAGGGGAAGACATTACTGTAACTAAGAAAAAACCATCCTTAGGAAATGATTTTGGTAGTATGTTCCCAGATAATTTTATGGAGCAGTTTGGTTTTGGTTTCGATTTGCAGAATCTTTTTCAAGGGAAACCAAATAAGAAAAAGGTAGGTAGACCTTTTTTAGGAATAAGTACAGATGAAGCGACGAACGGTGTCCTTATTACTGATGTTGGTGCAGGCAGTGCAGCAGATAAGGCTGGCCTAGTAAAAGGAGATATTATAAAATCAATAGATGGTGAAAAGATGGATAATCCCATTAAGTACATTGAATATATTGAGAAGAAAAAAGTAGGCGATGAGATAAGTATTGAAATTCTTCGGAACAAGAAAAAGAAGACTGTAAAAGCTACGCTAGAGGAAAATAAAACGATGAGCGACTTTAGCTTTAGTGCACCGAAAAAAAGCGAAAGAGATTTATTTGACAGTCCTACAATTGAAAAAGAAAATCCTGAATGGAAATCTGCTAAGAAACCTACACAAAAGTTAGGACTTCGAGTAACCGATATAAAAGAAGGAAAAGGTGTGCAGATTACAGAGGTAGAGCCGGAGAGTGCCGCTTCAGCAGCAGGATTGATCAAAGGTGATATCCTTGTAGAACTCAATGGCACTGCAATCACAAATACCGATGATGCTAGAAATGTATTTCAAGAAAATAAAGAGGAGACTTCTTACCCTGTGAAGATAAAGCGCAAGAATCAAGAGAAAACTTTGACAATCAATTTTCTCAAAGAAAAAAAGACGGTGGATCTTTAAATAGTTTACAATAACAAAAAGCCCAAGTTCATATTGAACTTGGGCTTTTTGTTGCTTGGTATAATTTTATGTAAAATAACTATTCTCCGCTCACTCCAGTAAAATATAAATTGAAACTTCCTCCGTCATTTTTAAAATCAGTAGTAAGTTTTACACCTGCTACTTCTTGTATGCCAGCCCAACTAGTGGTAAGCGACGGCTTTTCTACTCCCTTATTTCTATACGACCATTCTGTGATGATATTTTTATCATTTACATATACATCATACGCATCGCCCGGTGTGTAACCTCCTTCGTTATTATATTGTATTGTAAGTTTAGTAGAAGACTGCTTAGAGATTGGAGCTTGTTGATTATAGGCTATCGACTGCGTAGTGCCAGCATCCCAAATGATGTGAAACGGATACATCAACCAATATTGATCATTGATAAACATACCATCTACTTTTTTCATTGCTTCAGATTTTATGGTGTCTCTTTGATAAGTTACTGAGGTAGCAGGCGATTTTAATTCTATCACATTAGTTTTCGTATTCCATACCCAGCTACGAGAACTGATGGTTTCTCCACGCTTTACATTAAAAGTATATGATAACTTATTCAGCTTGCTAAAATTACCGATACCATAGGCCTCTCCAATTTTTTGCTGTAAAGTGGTTGATTTTTCAATTTTTTTACCATCACTGCAAGCTGTTAAGCTTAAAGCTGTCATTAATATTAGTAGTATATTTTTCATATTATTTTTTTGCAAAGTTACTTAAAGTGAAGTCGAAAGGGTTTATACAGCGATTACTGTGCTAAGTAACAATGAGTTTTTCAAAATGTTCCACACTTTAGTCGTCATACTACAAATATTAAAACTTCTGTTACACCTTAAAATTTATTTTACCTTTGCCGCTATGGCAGAGCAGCAATATGAAGCAGTTATAGGCTTAGAGGTACACGCACAATTGAGCACGGCTACAAAGTTGTTTAGTGGAGATGGTACTTCTTTTGATGCGGCAGCCAATTCGCAGGTTTCGCCCATTACGCTAGCGCATCCAGGTACGCTGCCAGTGATGAATGAGCAGGTATTAGCACTTGCCATAAAACTAGGCCTAGCGCTTAATTGTAAGATTACTCAAGAAACTTATTTTGCCCGTAAAAATTATTTTTATCCGGATCTACCAAAAGGCTATCAAGTAAGTCAAGACTTAGAACCTATTTGCAAAGGCGGGTTTTTGGAAGTGAATACGGAGAACAGTGGGTTAAAGAAGGTAATTCTGAATAGAATACATATTGAAGAAGATGCTGGCAA
>JBBRHK010000375.1:0-2869 GCA_038222815.1 Chitinophagales bacterium | reverse complement strand
CTTCACTGATAATTTCTTGAATTGGAATATCGCTCACTGCAAGCGCAGCAGATGCAGCTAGACAAGCTAATGCATCTGGCATAACTTGGTCATCACTACTGATAAGTGAAACTAGTACCTGTACATCGCACATATAATCATCTGGGAATAAAGGACGAAGTGCTCTATCTACTAGTCTTGAGGTAAGGATTTCATAATCGTTGAGTCTAGCTTCTCTCTTAAAGAAAGATCCTGGTACTCTACCAGCACTGGCAAATTTCTCTTGATAGTCTACTGACAATGGGAAGAAACTTTGTCCTGGTCTTGGTTCTTTGTTAGCCACAACAGTAGCTAGTAATACACAATTTCCTTGTGTAACGGTAACAGCACCATCCGCTTGGCGGGCTAGTTTACCGGTTTCTATCGTAATATCAGCTCCTTCGCCTACGCTAAAGGTTACTGATTTTGGATTAAATAATGACATAAATATTGTTTTTGCGCTGATTTATATAACTGAAAATCTGCACCGTGAAGAGTGAATATATCTTTTGCTAATAAACAAATAAACCCAACTGCCTTAAAGAACGGTTGGGGTTAAATGATAAAGCATTAAAATATGATTATTTACGTAGTCCTAGTTTCTCAATAAGAGCTCTATAACCAGTAAGGTTGTGCTTGCTTAGGTAGCCTAACAAACGCTTGCGTTGTCCTACCATCATCATTAAACCACGCTGACTGCTAAAGTCTTTCTTGTTAGTTTTAAGATGCATAGAAATATGATTGATACGCTCTGTAAGATGCGCTACTTGGCCTTCTACTGAGCCAGTGTTGGTTTCTTTACCACCAAATTCGGCGAAAAGATTTCTTTTTCTTTCTAAAGTTAAATGCGACATTAATTGTTGTTTTTTTGTAAAACGCTATGTTTTATTCTTTTTATAATGGCTGCAAAAGTAAGGCATATTTAGATAAAAAACAGTTTTTTTTTAAGAGCTTACTTCGGTTCTGTTTTTTTTTAACACGGAGGGCACGGAGTTAGGGAAGTTGGATATTTTGAGTAATTTTCATATTATATAAAGAGTTTCTCAGTGTGGAACTTCACACGGGGAACACGGTGGTAGTAGCAAGCTGTTTTAATCCTTTATCTTTTTTTCTTAGTGTCCTCAGTGAATAACACTGCTAAAGCATATTAAGATAACTGATTTTTTAAACGCTTCTATGACAATTGGGGAGTTTTTCTCCGTGTTCCCCGTGTTTAAACATTCTTCACTCCAATTTCTCGTCAAAGGAACATTGCTTTTTTTACATAACGGTTTGTTGGCACACAGATTTGACGGATCCGCCGCGGCGGACACGAATGGGAAACAATAAAGACCTAGAGCTGTTGTATCTTGCAACGCAATTTATCACAGCAATAAATAAACCTATCCATTATGACTTGGGAAAACTACCTACAAGAATTTGATACTATTTTAAACGCTGAAACGCCAACTGGTTTATATGCAGAAGAAGGAATGCTGCATTACACCAAGCTAAATGAAGCTAGACAAAATAGATGGCTGAAAAAGGCAGAATTGATGCCGGAACTAGTTAGCTATTTACAAAACATACAAGAACCACAATCTTGGGTGGTCATTACAGAGCCTTGGTGTGGCGATGCTTCGCATATTGTACCAATTTTCCATTTATTAAGCGAAGTGAGTGATAAGATTTCTATCGACTACCAACTGAGAGATAGTGGTTCTGAGATAGATAAATACTTATTCAATGGCGGCAAAGCCATTCCAATTTTCATAGTACGAGATGAAGCAGGTAAAGATATTTTTCATTGGGGACCAAGACCAGCGCCTACTCAAGCGATGTTCCTATCTATGAAAAATGATAATGCCACTATGGATGATATGAAAATAGCCTTGCAGCAATGGTACAATGCGGATAAAGCTGTTACTTTACAAAAGGAACTTTTAGAACAATTTCAGAATGTAGGAAAAGGATAAATGAATTATGACAAATCTCTCTGTAAACATCAATAAACTAGCGACGCTTCGCAATGCTAGAGGTCATAATAACCCTGATATCGTTGCATTTGCACAAAAAATAGAACGCTATGGCGCTCACGGTATAACGGTACATCCACGCCCAGATGAACGTCACATACGTTACGCAGATGTATATGCGCTTAAGGAAGCTGTGCAAGGAGAATTTAATATTGAGGGAAATTGTACGGAGGATAAATTTGTAGAATTAGTTTTAGAAACCCTACCCCATCAGGTTACGCTTGTACCAGATGCAGAAGGGCAACTCACCAGCAACCACGGCTTGGATACGGTAAAACATCAAGATTATTTAAAAAACATCATTGCCGTTTTTAAGGCAAAAGGAATTAGGGTTTCTATTTTTGTAGATGCCAATGTGGATATGATAAATGCCGCGGCTACCACAGGAACAGATAGAATTGAATTATACACGGAATCCTACGCTACCCTATTTGCTCAAGGGAAAAAAGAAGAAGCTATTCAGCCATTTATCCTTGCTGCAGAAGCAGCGCACAGCACAGGTCTTGGTATAAATGCAGGTCACGATTTAGACTTACAAAACCTTGCCTACTTCGCAGCCAATGTTCCACAATTACAAGAAGTGTCTATTGGCCACGCACTTATATGTGATGCGCTAGAGTATGGAATGGAAAATGCTGTTCAGATGTATAAGAGATGTTTGAATCCTTCGTATTTCCAGCAATTTGGTCAATAAATCAATTACTTGATAAGCTGCGCTAACCTTTTCTGCAAAGCTTCGCCTCTTAGATTCTTTCCTATCAAGATGCCATTAGGGTCTATTAGAAAGTTTTGAGGAATGCTCTGCACGCTATACATTGCAGCTACTTCATTACCCC
>JBBRHK010000374.1:0-2870 GCA_038222815.1 Chitinophagales bacterium | reverse complement strand
TTTCGGCGTTGTGTCAGATGCAGTAAGTGGTAAGCCAATTCCTGGTGTAAGCATCACTATTTTTACAACAGGTACAAGCTCTAATAGCGATGGATACTACTCATTAGAAAATTTGAAACCAGATCGTTATAAAATATCTGTTGCTTCTGTTGGCTATGTTGAAAAGACATTTTCGGTAGACTTGGGAAAGAATGAAACAAAAGAATTGAATGTGGAACTTGCATTTAGTGCGAATGAATTGAATGAGGTGATAGTTATGGGTTATGGCACTAGCCTAAATGCTAAGGTAACTGGGTCTATTGCAACCATTAGTTCAAGAGATTTGTTTCTTAAAGCTGATAATCTTCTTATGGGTAAGGTTGCTGGTGTAATGATAACAGAAAATGGCAATCGCAATGATTCTACTCGAATATTACTTAGAGGATTATCATCATTAGGTGTAGATAACGCTCCTCTATATGTAGTAGATGGCATCCCAATAACCGCAGAAGAATTTGCAAAATTGAACCAACAGCAAATTGGCTCTATTAGTATTTTAAAAGGCGCAGAGGCTACTACAATTTATGGTTCAAGAGGAGCAAACGGTGTCATTCTAATTACCACTCAGGCAATTAAAGAAAGAAAATCCTTCCGCGACTATGCCTGGTGGAAACCCAACACAATCACTAATAAAAAAGGCGAAGCCACTATCAATGTCACTTACCCAGACAATGTCACGGGATGGCAAAGTTATATTTATGCCATAGATAAAAAGAAGAGAAGTGGCAGAGCCACTTTCTTTACACAGGCTGTAAAGAAAATGGTGGCGGAGCTTTCACTTCCCCAATTTTTACTCATAGGTGATAGTGCCAAGCTAGTAGGTAAGGCATTAAACTATACAGAGGATACCTATAATATGACTTCTACTTTTTACCAAAATGGTGTTTCTTCTAATACAACCTCTTTTACATTAAACAAAAAAGCATCTAACATTTCTTACAGCAACTTTACTCCACAGAATACAGATACTGCTGCGATAACATTTGAAATAAAAAGTACCACAGGATTTAAGGATGGAGAAGAGAGAAAAATTCCTGTATTCAATAAGGGAACCATAGAAACATTAGGCGCTTTTTATTTATTAGATAAAGACACTAGCATAACTCTAAATGTAAGAGATGAAAATAGCCTGACAACGATAAGTGCTACTAATAATTCATTAGATATTTTACTGGACGAAATAGAGCACCTTAATAAATACCCTTACTATTGTATGGAGCAAACTGCTAGTAAATTAACGGGGTTAAACTTACAGAAAAGAATTTATGATAAACTCAATAAAAAATTTACAGAGCAAAAATCTCTTGACTTTTTACTCAATAAATTACTAAAAGCACAATTATATTCTGGTGCATTTTCTTGGTGGGAAAATGGAATACCAAATAATGATATGACCAATTATATTGTTACAGCTTTAGTCCCGTTGAGAGAAAATCCTTTAGTTGAAAACGCTATAAGAAACGCTTGTCTTTATTTGCAAAATCAATTGCCGACCTTAAACAAAACCGAACTATTGACAGTACTAAATACACTCAGTGAAGTAAATAATTATATCGACTTTAATCCTTGGGTAGAGAAGATTCAATTTGATTCTTTATCTACTTTTAATCAATGGAACTACATAACCATTTTACAAAAACAAGGACTTCCTCATTCCAAAGAATTAGAAAAGCTTTTGGCAAACAAAGTAGACGGTGTTCTAGGGAGTGTACACTGGGGACAAGATAATTACTATTGGCAATCTAACGAGATAGCTACCACACTGCAAGCAATGAAAGTGCTGGGAAGAGAGAATGGTTATGAGAATTATGAAAAGCGTTTTGTACAATATTTTTTAGAAAAAAGAAAAACAGGTTATTGGAGCAATACTGTGGAGTCGGCAAAAATTACTTCAGCTGTTCTGCCTTATTTCCTAAAACAGTCTATTGATTTTAGTAAGCCTTCTGCCCTTGTGGTAACTGGAGATACAACTTTTAAAATCCCACAATTTCCTTTTGTAACTAAGGGTAATTTTGGCAAAATTAGTGTAGAAAAAACTGGTTCTGGTATTGTTTATTTTTCTAGCTATCAGCAATTTTTTAATCAAAATCCCACAAGGATAGATAAGGATTTTAGCGTAACCACTACTTTTAATGCGAATGGAGCAGCTGTTAGTAAATTAATTGCGGGTAACAAATACGAATTAGAAGTAAAAGTTGTGGCCAACAGCGAAGCAGAATATTTGATGATAGAAATTCCAATTCCTGCTGGTTGTACTTATGCCAATAAAACTAGCTTGTCGGGTTTTTATCCGCAATACGGAAAGGATAAAGTGACTTTATTCTTAGAGAGAATGAATAAGGGTACACGAACATTTTCTATCCCTCTGCAAGCAAGGTATAGCGGGAGCTACACGGTTAATCCTGCGAAAGTAGAGTTGATGTATTTTCCTATTTTTTATGGGAGGGAGGGTTTGAAGCAAGTTGAGATTTCGGATTAAATTTTAGGGTTTTTGCATCGTCTAATGACATACGGATTGGACGGATCTCAAGGGCGATTACTGATTTAAACAGATTGAACATTTTGTATAAATCCGTGCTAATCAGCGCTGCGAAGCATCCGTTAAATCCGTGTGCCAATAAATAACACAAGCAAAGCATATGATTTAATAACCATTCACGGCTTTTCCCACTATCCCCCTCACCTCACTCATCTTCACCCTTTCCTGTTGCATGCTATCCCTGTGGCGAATGGTCACCATTCCATCTTCTTTGGTTTGGTGGTCGATGGTTACGCAGAAAGGAGTGCCTATCGCATCCATACGGCGGTAGCGTTTTCCAATGGCATCTTTC
>JBBRHK010000373.1:0-2873 GCA_038222815.1 Chitinophagales bacterium | reverse complement strand
GCAAAAGTATTTGCAAAAAAACAAGCAGATGATGAGAAGGCGAGAAAGGCAGAAATAGCAAGAATAAATGCAGTAAATAAGGCAGCAGCAGATGAGGCTGAGGTAAAAGGTACTGTAGCAAAAGTAATTCCAACTCCCGCTGCAGTTGTGACTCCTACCCCTAAGAAAGTAGATACAGAGCCAGCAAAAACAAACAATAGCAATGAGCTACTCAACTCTAGCAACACTGCCCTCAATTCAAGCTTTGAAAGAAACCGTGGCTCATTACCATGGCCTGTAGATAAAGGCTTCGTGCTTATGCATTATGGCCCCAACAAGTTACCGAGCGGCAGTAGCTATATCAGTCCTTTTACAACTATTTCTACCCAAGTGGGTGCTGCTGTGAAGTCAGTATTTGATGGCACCGTGATTCAAGTTGCAAAAATTGACGAAAATACGGATGCAGTTGTGATACAGCACGGCAGGTATTTCTCTTCCTACTCAAATATAAATGGAGTGACCGTGAACATAGGACAAGTAGTGAGAACTGGGCAAACCATAGCTAAGGTTGCTGCTAACGTAGATGGTATAGGTGCAGTGGATTTTTATATGTCAAAAGAAAATATGGAATTTAATCCGGAATCTTGGTTAAGGCGTCAATAGGCTCAGCGATAGTTTCCTGCTTTGAAAGAAGTGAATTATAGAGTTTCTCGTAAATTGGTACAATATTTTCAATGTCAAACTTTTGTGCCTGAGCTAATGCATTCTTTTTAAATACAGCATAAGTGTCATCATCTTTTAGAATCTTGATGGCATTTCTAGCCATATCTTCCACATCGCCTATTTCACTCATATAGCCACAGTAGCCGTCAATATTTATTTCTGGTAAACCACCTGCATTAGTAGAAATCACGGGAACCTCCGCAGCCATTGCCTCTAGAGCCGCTAGCCCAAAACTCTCGTATTCACTAGGCAGGATAAATAAATCTGCAATAGGCAATAGACTTTCCATTTGTTCTTGCTTGCCCAGAAACTTGATATCTGCTGCAAAAGGACACTCTCTGGCTTTATCTTCTAAGTAAGGTCGCTCAGGGCCATCGCCAATCAATAAAAGTTTGGCGGGCATTTCTTTAGCAATCAAATTAAATACTTTAAGCACATCTCCTACCCTTTTTACTTTTCTAAAATTAGAAGCGTGTACAATGATACGTTCCCCATTAGGTGCTATTGTTTTTTTAAAAGCATCTATAGGTTTTTGATTAAAACGCTTTACATCTACAAAATTGTAAATAACTTCTATAGGGCGTTTTATATCAAAATATTTATAGGTTTCTTCCTTTAGGTTTTCACTTACAGCTGTAAGAACATCACTCTCCTCCATACTAAAAGTTACTACTGGGCTATACGTTTTATCTCTCCCTACAAGCGTAATATCAGTACCGTGAAGCGTTGTGATGACGGGGATATGAATATTTTGCTTCGCCAAAATCTGTCTTGCCATATAAGCAGCAGAGGCGTGTGGGATAGCGTAATGCACGTGCAACAAATCCAATTTATAATTTACCACCACATCTACCATTGTGCTTGCAAGCGCAGTTTCATAAGGAGGAAAATCAAATAGAGGATAAGTAGGTACCCTTACTTCGTGATAAAAAATATTAGCATTAAACTCACTCAGACGC
This sequence comes from Chitinophagales bacterium, assembly GCA_038222815.1. Classification (GTDB taxonomy): domain Bacteria; phylum Bacteroidota; class Bacteroidia; order Chitinophagales; family Chitinophagaceae; genus Ferruginibacter. The sequence goes on along the minus strand of JBBRHK010000373.1, from coordinate 1,212 downwards.
ACTGGCTGCTGGTAAGTAATAAAATGAATTTGATGTCCTTTATTAGCTAAAGCTTTTCCTAGTTCTGTGGCTAATACCCCACTTCCACCAAATGTGGGATAACATACAATTCCTATATTCATAATTATGCTACTTTTTAATTAAAAAAATTCCAACTGCAATTTACAATTTATTAAATGCTGTTCTTAAACAATTCACCACAGCATTAAAACAAGATTTTCTTTTTAAAGTTTTCTTTTTCTACTTACAATACAAGATAATCGATAATAAGTACGAAATTTTAATCCGTTTGCTACTGCAAAATTCATTTATTTTTACAAAAAAACATTTTGATAAAAACTCTTATACTTTCCGCTAGCTTATTTCTCGCATCTACTGCTGTTATCGCACAGTCTGAAGATGCAGTAATGGTGAAGAAAATTGTGGATGAGGTAATGACAAATAGTACAGCACATAATAACCTTAGGAAGATATGTAAAGACATAGGCCCGAGACTAAGCGGCTCGGCCAATGCTCAAAAAGCAGTAGAAGCCACTGCACAAATGCTAAGAGATGCAGGAGCAGATAAAGTATATCTACAGCCTTGTATGGTTACTCACTGGGTAAGAGGGGCAAAAGAATCTGGTTTCATTTCTATAAATGGAGAAATTACTAAGATGCAAATCACTGCACTTGGTAATAGTGAAGGCTCTGGTAAGAAAGGAGTGAAAGGTAATATTGTGGAAGTGCAATCTATGGAGGAGTTACACAGGCTAGGAAAGTCTTTAAAAGGGAAGATAGTTTTTTTTAATATAAAGATGAATCCTACTTATGTTGAAACATTTAGAGCATATGGCGAAAGTGGCATTGGTAGACGAAGTGGCCCATCGCAAGCAGCCAAGTATGGTGCAATAGGCGTTCTTGTACGCTCACTAGCGAGTAATATAGATGAGTATCCCCATACTGGTGTAACACAATACAATGATTCTTTTCCTAAAATTCCTGCTGTAGCTATAAGCACGATGCAATCAGAGTTACTAAGCAATGCATTATCTAGTGGGAAGAGTGTATCTGGTTCTTTTAAAACTTTCTGTAAAATGTTACCTAAAGTTTTATCCTATAATGTAATAGGAGAAATTACTGGAAGTAAAGTACCTGAAGAAATTATCACGGTAGGCGGGCATTTAGTTTGTTGTGATCTAGCAGTAGGTGCTTATGATGATGGAACAGGCT
>JBBRHK010000372.1:0-2891 GCA_038222815.1 Chitinophagales bacterium | reverse complement strand
GATAAAGATTCTTTTATCATTTACATCAGTTCCTTTAAGTGTCGCCATTACATTTCCGAGTACAAGAGGACGATCTACTCTACGACCATTAGGCTGTAAAGTAGTAGTATCTATCATTGCAGAAAATCTTGAATTACCTTTCCCAAGCTCATTGAACTTACTCAATACCCAAAGTCTAGCTGCACCTATTCCTCGGTCTTTTTTATTTTGCGTACTCAACGTATTTCTGGTCCCAAAACTTACCATTTTTCTTATGTAAGACTCAAGGCTATCAGACGAAACTTTGCTCACCATATCCTCAATCATCGGATGCTTTCTTATAATTTGCTGCGCAGAAGCAGACTGAGAAAAAGCGATAATAAAAGCAAAAAGTAATAAATAAATTTTCATATTATTTTTTTAGTCGTTAGTATTTTTATTTAAAATATATCTTCTCCATTTGTCAATAGCAAGCTCCATATCTTGAGGTATATCAGATTCGAAAAGCATTTGCTCACCGGTGTGCGGATGAGTAAAACCGAGTTCTTTAGCATGTAGCGCCTGCCTTGGGCAGAGCTTAAAACAATTCTCTACAAATTGTTTGTACTTGGTATAGACTGTTCCTTTTACAACTCTATCTCCTCCATAAAAATCATCATTAAATAATGGATGACCTATGCTTTGCATATGTACCCTTATCTGATGGGTTCTACCAGTTTCCAGTCTACATTCTACCAGCGTGGTGTAATTAAAGTTTTCTAACACTTTATAATGAGTGATGGCATCTTTACCATAATCTCCTTCGGGATAGGTAGTAAATAATTTTCTAAATCGCTGATGCCTACCTACGTGGGCAATCACGGTGCCAGAAGCCTCTTCAAAATTACCCCACACTAAAGCTACATATCTTCTATGCACAGTATGATCGCTAAACTGCTTGGCGAGATGCGTCATCGCTTCTTTAGTTTTCGCCATTACAAGAAGCCCGGTTGTATTTTTATCTATACGATGTACAAGCCCAAGTCTTGGTAATTCTGAAATCTCAGCTTCAATATTTTTCTTCTCCCAATAGCCAGCCACAGCATTGAGCAAAGTGCCATCCTTATTGCCACTACCAGGATGCACTACCATTCCAGCTTCCTTATTAATTACCATCAAGTGATCATCCTCATATACAATAGTAATAGGAATATCTTGCGGTACAATATCGTGACTCTCTTCTGTGGCTAATTCATACACAATCACTATATCCTCTGCTCGTACTTTATAATTAGCCTTCTCAGGTTCACCATTTACAGTAACCATATTATTGGCGATGGCTTGTTGTATTTTACTACGGGATGCACCTTCTATCCTCGCCATTAAAAATTTATCTATACGCAGTGCAGCCTGCCCCTTATCTACAACAATGCTCATTCGTTCTTGCCATTCCTCTTGTTCTATTTCTTCTACTTCATTATTCATCTTATGCTAACCTACGCTATTTAATTTAATACAGAATTAAGTTCAATTATCTTTGCAAGGTAATTTACTATCATTGGAAAAGCAAACTGTAAAATATAAGGACCTTGGATTAATACCATATAAAGCGGCTTGGACACTACAAGAAGAGCTACTGCAAGAGAATGTTGCTGTAAAAACCAAGGCAAGGCAAGAAGGAAAAGATGGCAATCCGTTTGCGCTTAATACAGTGCACAACCTGCTATTTTGCGAGCACCCCCACGTATATACACTGGGAAAAAGCGGCGAAGAATCTAATATCATTTTTACAGAAGAAGAAAGATTACAGAAAGGTATTGAATATTATAAAATAAATAGAGGAGGAGATATTACTTATCACGGGCCAGGGCAAATAGTAGGTTACCCAATTTTAGATTTAGAGAAATTTAAAACTGATATAGGTTGGTATTTGCGAAATGTTGAAGAGGCTGTCATTTTATTTTTGAAGGAATACGGCATTGTAGCAGGCAGAAGTAAGGGAGAAACTGGCGTGTGGCTAGATGCAGATGACATTACTAAGGCTAGGAAAATTTGTGCTATTGGCGTACGATGTAGCAGGTGGATAACGATGCACGGCTTCGCACTCAACATCAATACCGATCTCGATTATTTTAAGGGGATAGTTCCTTGCGGCATTGCTGACAAATCGGTTACTTCTATTGCTCAAGAATTAGGGGAGGAAATTGATTTTGAGGCAGCCAAAAAATTATTAGTAAAAAAAATGGAGGAAGTATTTTCCTTCGAAGCTATTTTTTAGAACTAGGCTTCGCATCTTTTGCAATAACAACGATATTCTCTTCTATCAATATGCCATCTTCATACAATTCAAAATTGTAAGTACCAGAGCGTTTGAAATTTACCTTTTCAATAATTAGAAAAGTTTCTTTAAAGTCTTTAATTTCCAGCACTAACTTCCCCGTTTCGTCTAAAAATTTTACTTGATATTTTCTAGTTGCGGCATAAGGTAAATCTAACACTACGTCCTGTCCATAATTGTGCACCAGTTTACTCAGCGCCTTTACCTTTGGCCCAGTTGGAGTTGGTTCCACATAAGTAGAATCTGCTTTAGGATCTACTTGCCAAGGTTGGGGTTGTGGATTCGTAATTACTACAACGCTATCATTACCGTCTTTTGTTTTTATTGTCTCAGTTATTATTTCTGTCGTTGGTCTAAGAGATGGCGAATATACATAAGCACCCCCTTCAAAACCTATAAATACCCTGTAATACATTTTATTGTAAGGTGGATTCTTATCTAAATATCCGTTTTCTAAATTCTGTGGATTCAGTACTGCGCCTATGGTGGTAAAATTGCGTAAACTATCGTAAGACCGTTGTATACTTATTACAGAAACAGGTTTCTTGTAATCATTGAGCCAGCTTTTGATTACTTTTCCACCAGATTCTTTTAC
>JBBRHK010000371.1:0-2914 GCA_038222815.1 Chitinophagales bacterium | reverse complement strand
CCTCCAGAATCGAGTGAAAAACTAACAGCTTCAGAGGTTTTATATGATGCTAATGCTAAACTGTTTACCGTAAAATCTGTAAATTTTACTAATGTAAAAGTACCGAGTGAAATAAGTAAGATAGAAGGGATAAGATTTTCGGGCTTGAATACAGATGCATTTATATTTCAAGATAAATTTCTTGCAGACAGTTTTAGTATTGAGTCAGGAGAATTATTTATTCGTCAAAATAGAAATGATAAATCGGCGTCAAGAAGTTTTGAAATGCAAAATGATTTTTTCTCGAGGGCGCAATTGAAAAACGTATTTATTAATAACACTGATATTACCATCATTTCTTCAAGTAAAGAAACTGCGCCTATTAAATTACGCAAGGTGAAGTTTGTTGCAACCAATTTGCCCACTCTAACGGAAAACAATAGTCTTCAACAAATTTTGGACGCTGGTAAATGGACTTTACATTCTGAAGGTGTAGACATTACAACAAAAGATGGTCTATATGCTATAAAGCTAAGCAATATTGATTTTAGTGATGTGAGTCGTAGCCTCAAGATTTCTAAAATAACGTTATCACCTTTGATGTCTTGGGAGGCTTATGTGAAAACTTTGAAAGTGCAACACGATTTGTACGATATAAGTCTTAATAGTTTAACATTGGCTGGTATTAATTCTCCAGCACTCATCAATGAGGGAAAGATTGTAGCTACCAGTCTTACAGTTAGTCCTACTTTAATATCATCCAATGATAGGACTGTACCGTTTGATAAGACTAGTAAGGTAGGAAAATATCCGCACCAGCAATTATTATCACTTGACTTGCCCATAGATATAGGAAGAGTAAATATAGTAAATGGCGCAGTTACTTACAGTGAGCGGGGAAGGCTTAGTAAGAAAATAGGTGATGTAGTTTTTAAAAATATTAATGCTGTTATTACGAGGTTTACTAACACTGCTGCTGGAATTGCAAGAGAGAAAAATATGGTGCTAGATGCAAGAGCTATTTTCTTAAATGGAACATCCGTAACTACGAAATGGATTATGCCTCTACAAAAACTAGGGGGAAACAATATTATAACAGGCACTTTTTCTAGCATCAATACAGCGGCGCTAAATAAAGTGATTGAGCCTCTTGGTGTGGCCTCTATAAGAAAGGGAAGAATAGATGGATTGCAATTTAAGATGTATGGTAACGATTATAAATCTACTGGTGAAGCTACTTTGTTATATAATGGGTTGAAAGTAGATGTTTTAAAATCTGGAGATGCTACTGACAATGATTTTGAGAAAAAAGGCTTACTTAGTTTTGCTGCAAATATTTTAATCAAAAATAGTAATCCTCGTAATGGAAACACGAGAAGCGAGTCAATGAATAATGATAGAGATACAACGAAATCATTTTTCAATTTTATCTTCAAAGGGATATTAGAGGCATCAAAAAGAACGGTGGTAAAAAGTTTTTAATACTGCTTAAATAGTCAGTGTATTGAGCCCTAATATTAAATCTGGATCTGGGCTATTGGCAATCCATTTAGCAGACTCGCTTGGCTTACATACACCAGGATAATCTCCCTCCCAGTTATCAATTTCTACAATAATTTGAAAATGTAAATGGGGTGGCCAATTGCCGTTCTCTTCGTACCTACCAAAGTGTGCAAAACACTCACCTCTACTTATAAATTTACCAATCCTCATTGAGCCTAAGTCTGCTGATGATAGGTGGCCATATAAAGTGTAGAAAGTTAATAGACCTACATGGTGTTGCAGAATTATTGTAGGTCCGTAATCACCGTAGTTATTATTGTTCTGAAAACTATGTACCATTCCACCCAAAGGAGAGTAAATTTCTGTTCCTGCTTCCCCCCAGATATCTGTACCTAAGTGCAAGCTTCTTGGCTCGTCAAATTGCAGGGTACTTATTGATAAGTTTTGTTCAAAAAGATTGCTTCTTCGATACATATTTCTGTCTTCTCTATACCCACCTATTAAATATTTTGCACCAGTAGTTTTAAATTGATCGTCTATGAAAGCGGTAAAAATATCTTTATCGGTATGGTCTAGTTTTGCGAAAGCATCATTGCTGCTACTGAGATTTAGACGACCTATTGTATCTCCTTCATTTATAGGCACTACTTGGTGATAGTCGGCTAAAAATCTAAAATCTTGCGCTTCGTTTTGGGCTGTACTCATTCTCAAATTTAAGATTTATTAAGTGGAGTGTGTAGTTATTTTTTTGCAGAAAAAGCAAATTAAATACATTAATAAATTAATTAATGTGTATTGTTTGTTAAGTACTGTAATTTTATTGGTGGTAAGAATATTTTTATTTTATAAAATTTATATAAGCTAGTGTTTACAGCCATCTCAGTCATTTTAATTCTTATGTTTTATCGCTGAAAGTACTAATTATCGTACCAGCTATTTGGCTTTTCAACAACCTGTGTAAAACAAATGTTTTCTTATTGTGTCAAGCATTCTATCTTAGACTCCGTTTCAACAATATCCTTAATTTCTAAAATTTTTAGTTGTAAAAATTCGAAAAAACATTGTTGGGCTGCCAATTTGATTGGAGTTCTTCAAAAGGAATTGTTTGCCAATACCACAAGAGAGGAAGTCATTTAGGTACTGTTTTCTTCGCTTAACGGAAACGCAGTTAGGTGATGGCAAAATGTAAAGAGGAAAATATAATAGAATTAAAAAATAGATTAAAATAAAAAAGTAGACATGGCAGAAACAGAAGAATTATTATTGAGAGAGAACAAAGATCGTTTTGTGATACTACCCATTAACTACCCTGAAATCTGGGAACAATACAAGCGTCACGAAGCAAGCTTCTGGACTGCTGAAGAAATTGACCTAAGTAGTGATCAGAAGGACTGGGATAACTTAAACGATGGAGAACGTCATTTTATCAGCC
>JBBRHK010000370.1:0-2948 GCA_038222815.1 Chitinophagales bacterium | reverse complement strand
ATTCAGTTAGCAAAATATGGTTTTACGATATCTGAGGACCAGGCTAATTCTTTCAATTATATGAAGTCCGCATTCTTGAAATACAATAGCCAACCAGTAGCTTTTGTAAAAAACAAAGCTTGGGTAGCAGGTGACACACTTATTCAAAAAGAGCTAGCTGGCACCCTAGAGCGTATACGGGACTTAGGTAAAGACGGATTCTATAAAGGTATTACTGCTGGTCTTATAGTAAAGGAAATGAATATAAAAAATGGAATTATCTCATTAAAAGATTTAGATAAATATACAGTAAGGACAAGGGAAATTATGAAGTTTGATTACCAAGGTCATCAAATCTTATCTATGCCGTTGCCAAGCAGCGGAGGTATTATTTTACAACAAGTCTTGGGAATGGTGAGTGGACGAGGTTTAGACACAATGGGTTTTAATTCGCCGGCTGCCACCCAACTTATGGTGGAGGCAGAGCGAAGGGCTTTTGCAGATAGGGCTTTTTACCAAGGTGATCCAGACTTTGTAAAAGTACCTGTAAATGAACTCGTAAGTACTCGCTATCTAAATGAACGAATGAGTGATTTTGTACCGGGAAAAGCTGGTAGTAGCGATATTACAAAAGAAGGGCTGCTAGTAAAAGAAAGTACGGAAACTACCCATCTTAGCGTAATTGATAAATGGGGAAATGCAGTAAGCCTTACCACTACACTTAATGGTGGATATGGTAGCAAAACTGTAGTGACTGGAGCAGGTTTTCTGTTAAACAATGAAATGGATGACTTTAGCGTAAAGCCGGGCGTACCTAATATGTATGGTGCTGTAGGCAATGAAAAAAATGCAATTGCGCCTGGCAAAAGAATGTTGAGTTCTATGACCCCAACGATCGTGCTGAAAGATGGACAACCTTTTATGGTAGTTGGCACACCTGGCGGCACGACGATTCCCACCTCCCTTTTTCAAAGTATTGTAAATGTTATCGATTTTAAGATGGAAGCCAATGCTGCGGTAAATTATCCCAAATTTCATCATCAATGGTTGCCAGATACCGTAACGCTAGAAGATGGTTTTGATAAAAACACAGCTAACACTCTAAAGGAATACGGTTATAAGTTAGTACGCACAGGTGCTATCGGAAGAACAGAAATGATAACCATTAGTACTTTGCCCAATGGCAAAAAAGTCATAACCGCTGTGGCAGATAGAAGAGGCGATGATGCTGTGGCAGCATATTGATATTTTTTCCTTTGATAAATAATTGGCACACTGATTTAACGGATACGCCGCGGCGGATCTGTGTGCCAATTCAATCCAAGCCTTCATCCAATACAATTCACAAAAAAACTTTTGCTAAAACACAAATCTTAATCCTTGTGTTGCATTGTATTAGTTATTTTTACAGCATATAGAAAATTTACAATTTACTCTGCGCAAATTCAGCAAAATATTACTACGTACCCTGCTTGTAATCATTCTATTGCTTATAATCTTATACGGGCTTCTGCAATTACCATCTGTGCAGACCTGGTTAGTACAGAAAGTATCTAATAACCTCTCAGAAAAGCTTGGAACTAAAGTAGCTGTGGGCAAAGTAAATATTCATTTCCTCAATAAAATGGTGGTGGAGGATGTTGTGGTAGAAGATAAGCAAAAAGATACCCTTCTCTATGCAAGTTATGTAAGTGCCGACATCACCAACTGGTTTATTTTTAAAGATGCTATTGTCTTAAAAAATATTGAGCTAAAAGATGCTGTTGTAAATATGAGTCGAACAGACTCCATCTGGAATTATCAGCACATCATTGACTATTTTAAAAAACCCAAAACAAACAAAAAGACTAAACCCCTAGAACTTGATGTAAAAGAAATTCATTTCTCCAATATAAGATTTAATAAAATTGATGGCTGGATAGGCCAGTCAATGATAGCTTCCTTTAAAAATATTGATGTAATTACGGATTCTATTAACCTAGCAAAAAACGGCATTTATATAAATTCTGTAAAAGCTGACAGTCCATTTTTTTGGCAAAAAGATTACCCAGGAAATAGACCAAGTAGACCAAGTACGATATCTACACCCGATACTCTTCTAACTCCCTTACCTTATAAATGGAATAATAACGGATTAGTACTCACCATTAAGACTGTAGAAATTACCAATGGACGATTTGTAAATGACAAGGATACAGAACGGGAGGCTTATGTAGGTCGATTCGATGGACAGCACGTTGATTTTTCCAAAATAGACGGAAAACTAACAGATGTCAAATTTTATAATGACACCTTGAAGGCAGTAGGATCATTAAAAGCGAAAGAAAAAAACGGATTAGACATAAAGCAACTAGAGGCAAATTTCAAATTCACTCCTGAGTTAATGGAATTTTCAAAGTTAACTTTAGAAACAAACAAGTCGAAACTAGGAGATTATTTTAGTATGGGCTACAGTAACTTCAAAAAAGACTTTAGTGACTTTTTAAATGCTGTTCAGATGAATGCTCACTTCATTGCAGGCAGCAAACTTAACTCCGATGACTTAGCCATTTTTGGACCGGAGCTTAAGACTTGGAAGCGGATTTTCAACATCAGCGGAGATGCAAAAGGAACCGTTACCAATTTCACGGCTACAAATTTAAAAGTAAGAACTGGAGATACTTATCTTGATGGAAGACTCAGTATGCGAGGATTGCCAGACATCAACTCTACATTCATAGACTTTAGTAGTAATGAATTCAAGACGACTTACAAAGAAGCAGCGATAGTGCTTCCTGTCCTAAGAAATAATGGAAAGCCAGCTTTTAATAAACTTGGCAATATCTCCTATAAAGGAAATTTCACTGGTTTTATTAAAGACTTTGTGGCATTCGGCACTTTGAAAACTTCACTTGGTACTTTGGTAGCTGATATCAATATGAAGATTCCTAATAATAATGAAGCTGCTTACAGTGGAGATATTAAAACAG
>JBBRHK010000369.1:0-2972 GCA_038222815.1 Chitinophagales bacterium | reverse complement strand
GAAGGAATAATCTATAATTATTTAAACTTACCAAGCAGCATTACTGTAAAAAAAGATGCCACAACTAATAAGGGAACAATTACCTACCTCTACGATGCCACAGGCAACAAACTACAAAAGCAAACCATAGACAACAGCACCACTGGCAAAACAATCACCAGCACTACAAAATACATAGGTGGCTTTGTATATGAAAGCAAAATCACAAACCCTGCAGACCTTGACAACCCAGACTTCACAGACGTATTACAATTTGCCCCACAAGAAGAAGGTCGTATAAGATTTAAAGCTGCAACTGCTAGTAAACCTGCCAGTTTTGAGTATGATTATTTTATAAAAGACCATTTGGGTAATGTGAGGATGGTGCTTACAGAAGAGCAGCAAACAAATTTTTACCCAGCCGCTACCCTAGAAGACGGAGCAAGTACAGGCAATAACACTATGATAAATTTTGAGAAAAAATTTTACAGAATAGATGAAACAAAAATTAAAAACGAATCAAGCATTACAGGTTGGAATCCAGAGACAGTTGCCAATACTAAGCTATACTACAATAATAATGGTAATCCGCCTAGTAATTTAAACTACCCTGCAGGTTGCACACCTACGCAAACAGCAGGCAGTAGTAAGCTCTATCAACTCAATGCTAATACTAACAAGACAGGTCTAGAGTTTATGATAAAAGTAATGGCAGGAGATAAGATAGATATTTTTGGTAAGTCATTTTATAAGAGTACTGCACAAATAAATAACGCAAACTCTACACCGATAAATCTTGCTGGATTAATTAGCAGCTTTTTACTAGCACCTGCTAACCCTGCTGCTGTAAAGGGTTTTAGCGCTGCGGCGATACAGAGTGCCAACGCCTCTCTTATACCCAATACATTTTTTACAGGTAATAATAATGAAAGCGGGGGTACCGTTCCCAAGGCATTTATCAATTATATATTTTTTGATGAGCAATTTAAATATAGCGGTGGCTACGCCAGCCGTGTAGGGACTAGCAATATTGTAAAAGACCACTGGCAAGCCGACCCTAACCTACAAAACATTGTAGCACCAAAAAATGGTTATATATTTGTGTATGTAAGCAACGAGAGTAATCTCAATGTGTTCTTTGATAACTTGCAAGTAATACACAAGCCTGGACCGATTTTGGAGGAAACGCATTATTACCCGTTCGGGTTGACAATGGCTGGGATAAGTTCGAAGGCAGCGGGTGCATTAACTAATAAATATAAGTTTGGAGGGAAAGAGTTAAATAACAATGAGTTCTCTGATGGAAGTGGTTTAGAGCTGTATGATTTTTCTGCAAGAATGTACGACCCTCAAATTGGCAGACTATCAACTATTGACCCTCTTGCCGATTTAGATAGAAGATGGACGCCCTATAGGTATGCGTATAATAACCCTTTGCGTTATATTGACCCTGATGGCTTGTGGGAAATTGAAATTGGGGAAAGAGAAAGAATGAAAAAAGGCAAAGGTACTGGCGAGATGGAAAAATACATTCGTTTCGTTGCTGAAAAGGGCGATGATATTGCAAGCCTCTCAGAGCAAACAGGCTTAAATAAAGACAAGCTAGCTAAAGGACTTGAAGGAGTCGAAATAAAGGAAGGCACAACAATTGACAAACTTGGTATAAAGTCCGCTGATAATATTCTTAAAGAGGCTAACAGCTTTCTAAATAACCAAAATAGTGCGTGGAATTCTAATTGTTTTGGGACAGCATTATCGCTTTCAGAAGATGGAAGAGTGAATTTCGATATTGACAATTCTAGGTCAGGTATCATTGGAAATCCACAAGTAGCCGACCAAAAACTTCAAGATAATTTTAAACAAACAGCAAATCCAACTCTTGGAGACGTAGTACGGTATGCCTTTTCAGATGGTTATAAGAATCGAGACGATTTTGGTTATGGATTACCAGATAAAGGGAACGAACCTGGGGGAACTCAACACTATGCCGTTTATCTATTAAAAACGAAGTCTGGGGGTACTTATGTATTTAGTAAAAATGGTGCAGGTTCGAATGGTCCTTGGGTAGTAACCAAAGACTCAAGCTTTTCTTCTAGCTACGGTGGACAAACTGCGATAGGTGCAGGAAGTGCATTTTATACACCAAAATAAATCCAATGAAAAAGCTCAGTTTATTCTCTTCACTATTTTTTTTGAGTATGATTTGCCAAAGTCAAAAGCTAAAAGATATCTCTTGGTATTTTTCCCATTATGCCAGTGCGGAGGGTATGAATGTTTTTAAAATTGGTAAGCATAGATTATGTTTTAATGAACAAACGGTTTTTTTAGATAATATGCCTTTAATCCATAAAGACAGCTCATCATTTTTTTTCCTTGAAGTTTATTCGAAAAAAGCCTTGATTATAAGCTACTATCCTATTTCTCAATCTGCTGTTTCTACAGGCCCGCAGTTCAGACCAAAACAGAAAGTGGAATTTATATTGTTAAGCGACCCTTCACAAAGGTGGCTATTTGATTTAAAAGGTATGTTTAACTCAGAATCAATTACAGAGTTTAATATAACTACTGGTGGCTTAGTCTTAACAAGGAAAATTCAAGGTAAAAAAGTAGATGATTTATAAAAACCTATTATTTTTTACGCATACGCTTTCTTAGCTTTATTATCTCTTAGAAAAGCATCCATAAGCGCAAACAAATGTGCTTTGTCATCGGTGGGCAGTTGTTGAATATCGGTAATGCGTTTTACAATATTTTTTTCTAATAATACTTGGCTGTTGCCAGCGAGATAATCCAATGAAATCTCTAGTGCTTCTGCAATCTTAGAAGCCAATTCTATCGAGGGTTTTACCTCATCACGTTCATATCTTCCTACAGTAACACTGATAGTTCCTATTGCCTTGGCCAGTTCGTCCTGGCTCATCTTTTTTTGTTTGCGGACATCCCCTAATCTTTTACCAAAAGTCATAACAGATAAGCTTTAAATGAAGCAGATA
>JBBRHK010000368.1:0-2977 GCA_038222815.1 Chitinophagales bacterium | reverse complement strand
TATGACGAGTTAGAAAAAGAGTTTTCTGTGCTAGAGGTAAATGAGGAAGAGGTGGCTGAGGAATTATTGCAATTGAGTAATCAGGCGCCTACTGTTAAGACAACAAAACAAGTCAATAACGAGATGTTGCTTTTTGATCCTGTAGACGATATTCCTACTCTAATGCATCAACCTAAGCAACTAGATCTTACATCGTCTGAACTGAATGAGAAAATGAAGACGGAAGAAAAGCCTTCTTTGAATGATTTATTGAAAAAGGAGACAAATGAAGTGAGTAACTCTCTTTCTAATGAGCCAATAAAGGATTTGAAAAAAGGAATAGGGTTAAATGACAGCTATGTTTTTATAAACGAATTATTTCGTGGAGATGAAACAATGTACACGAGAAGTATTAAAACTATCAATGGGTTTTCAAATTTTGCAGAAGCACAATTTTGGATTGAAAGAGAATTGAAGTTAAAGCTAGGCTGGGTAAACTCAGATGGAGTAGTAAAGCATTTTGATCAACTAATTAAAAGGCGTTTTTCCGTAACATAGTGGATGATTTTTTCGGTAGCTCCTTGCTTAGCTTGTACAAATTCTGCTGATTTTTGTTTTTTCGCAAGTAATATATTTTTATCCTCTATTATTTTATTGAAGATAGCGTCTAGCTCTACAGGTGTACTTACACTTGTAGCTACACCTATTTCAATCAACTCTCTTGCCTCTGCAAATTTTTCGTAAACTGGTCCAAAGACTATTGCTGTTCCCCATACCGCTGCTTCAAGACTGTTATGTATGCCAGATTCATTAAAGCCTCCGCCAATGTAGGCTATATCTGCATATTGGTAAAGTCGAGACAGCACACCTATGCTATCTACAATAAGTATGTTTGATTCAGAATCATTAATGACGCCTTTCTGTAAGCTGGAATATTTAATATGTGAAGGAAAACGTTCTTCCACTTCTTTTATGCTGTCTTCATCTACCTCGTGGGGAACTATTATAAACTTTATTCCCTTGTTACTTTTTGTAAAATGCATTAATTGCAATTCATCTTCTGGCCAAGTACTACCAGCTACCACACAAAAATCGTTGGCAATGAAATCCTTTATAAAAGTAGGTAAAGGCTCGTGCTTTTCTTTTAATGCCAAAACCCTATCAAATCTAGTATCACCTACTGCAGCATATTTCGTTGCGGGAAGTAATTTTTCTAGCAACGAAATATCATCGTCATTTTGTATAAAGACTTGCGTGAAGCAATTCAGCATTTCCCTATGTAATCCTCCATACCATTTAAAGAAAGGCTGGCTTTCCCTAAAATGTGCAGATACCAGTATGATGGGGATTTCTCTTTTTTTCAGAGCGGTAAGGTAAAAATACCAATATTCATATTTTACCCAAATGACTAGTTCAGGATTTATATATCCTATAAATTTTGATGAAGTTATTTTGTCATCAAAGGGTAGGTACAACACTTCATCTGCTAGTGTATTATTCTTTACAGCTTCATAACCACTCGCAGAGAAAAAGCTAATAATGAGTTTTTTGTTCGGATGAAGTTTCTTTAACGCTTCGGCTATTGGCCTTCCTTGCTCAAATTCCCCAAGACTGGCACAATGCATCCAAATGGTCTTTTCAATATTTTTTTGCTTTAGCTTATTGTTTTGAGTTCTCCTTCCCATTAATCCTTTTCTTGCTTTAGCATTAAATAAGGCTACAAAAGCAAATGCAATTCGGAAGAGAAATGTAAAAAAAACGTATAAAATTATGGACATCAATACAAAGTCATTGCTGAAACACAAAAGTAGGGGCAATCGAAGACTTTAAAAGGTAAAAGCTATAAACTTTTAAGAGAAATATCCTGGTAGGAAAGCAGCATAAAAGCTTACCTTTGCGCCATTTAGCAAAAACAATATGCATGAGACCTTTACAAATGGTGGATACTAAATCACAGTATTTAAAAATAAAAGAAGAAGTAGATGCTGCTGTGATAAGCGTAATGGAAAGTAGTCAGTTTATAGGCGGAAAAGTGGTAGAGCAATTTTCTACTGCACTTGCAGAATATCATCAATCAAAATACTGTATTCCCTGTGCTAATGGTACGGATGCATTGCAGATAGCTTTAATGGCGCTAGGACTACAAGCAGGAGATGAGGTCATCACGCCTTCATTCACTTATATTGCTACCGTGGAAGTAGCAGCTTTACTAGGCATTAAACCAATATTTGTAGAGGTAGATAAAGAGACGTTTTGTATTGATGTGACAACAATTGAAGCCGCTATTACGCCAAGAACAAAAGCTATCATACCTGTACACCTTTACGGGCAGGCCGCAGATTTGGAGGCCATTTTGGAGATAGCTTCCAAGCATAATTTGTATGTTATTGAAGATAATGCACAAGGAATTGGCAATAATTATACATTCTCAGATGGTAGTGTAAAGAAAACAGGAAGCATTGGACATATTGGTTGCACATCATTTTACCCAAGTAAAAATCTCGGAGCCTTCGGTGATGGTGGCGCAATGTTTACTGATGATGAACTGCTGGCAAATAAATTGAAGATAATAGCTTCTCACGGTCAGTCTGTGCGGTATTATCACGATGTAGTAGGCTGTAACAGCAGGTTGGATGCTATGCAAGCAGCTATTCTTAATATAAAACTTCAGCATTTAGATGAATATCTTGCTGCTAGGGTAAAGGTGGCAGATGGATATGATGAAGCATTTAAGAATCATCCAAATTTTGATGTTCCTGTGAGGTCTAAAAACAGCACCCACGTTTTTCACCAATACACCATTACATTAAAGGGTACTGAAAGGGATGCCCTATATGATTACTTGGTAAAAAACGGAATTCCTTGTATGATTTATTATCCAGTTCCAGCACACAAGCAGAAAATGTTTGCCGCACTTGGCGGAGCGGATTATAACTTACCCACAACGGATTGGCTCACAGAGAGAGTGATTTCTTTGCCAATACATACAGAGATGGAT